>NZ_JBOFOO010000387.1:0-2556 GCF_051659485.1 Craterilacuibacter sp.
GGATTGATCAGGATTTCCACGCGGCGGTTCTGGGCACGCCCGTCTGCCGTGGCATTGCTGGCAACCGGGCTTTGCGGGCCGTAGCCCTGGGTTGCGATACGATTGCCGGCAACGCCGTTATTGCGCAGGATATTGGCAACAGACTGGGCGCGTTCGCGCGACAGCTTCATATTGTAAGCTTGGGTGCCGGAACTGTCGGTGTAGCCGTTGACGGTGATGGTGGTTTCCGGATACTGGTTAAGCACGCTCGCGACCTCGGCCAGCGAGCGATTGGCGCTGCTGCTCAGCGAGGCACTGTTTAGTGCGAAGGTAATATTTTCCGGCATCACCAGCTTGATCTGGTCACCAACGCGGTTGACCTGGACCTGAGTGTTGGCTAGTTTGGCGCGCAGTTCGCTTTCCTGCTTGTCCATGTAAACGCCGACACCGGCACCGATGGCACCGCAGGCGAGTGCAGCGTTGCGTGCGCCCTTGCCGCCGGAAATCAGCGCGCCGGCTACGCCACACAAGGCCGCGCCACCCAAGCCGTAAGTCGCGGCTTTATTCATCTCCTGCTGGCCGGTCATCGGGTTGGTGGTGCAACCGGTAATGGCGAGGGTGCCGGCCACAAGGGCAGCGGTCAGGCCATGGGACATTTTCAGCATGGTAAAACTCCTGTATGCGATAGGGACACGAACGCTTGGCGTGTCGGTATTGTTGTCTGGTCGCCAGTGCAATCAAGTGACGCGCCAGCTCTATGGTAGATAGCCTGCGGCGTGCTTGCCAGTTGCCTCGCCCTGTATTTCCCGGGAAGGGGGCGGCTATCTGGCTGTGAGGCTGCAATTGTCGTTCATGTGTATTATTTTTGCATTATACAATGTGTTAATTATTATTCCGGTCGCACTTATGAGTGGGCGTGCCGGAGTCTGTGTAAGGATGGGAAAGACTAAATGGATACTTTAGTGGGACAGCGCGAACTGAGCATGACGGTGCTGATGACGCCGGATATGGCAAATTTTTCCGGAAATGTACATGGCGGCTCTTTGCTCAAGCTTCTGGATCAGGTGGCGTATGCCTGCGCCAGCCGCTATGCAGGTTGTTATGCGGTGACCTTGTCGGTGGATCAGGTGCTGTTCAAGCAGCCTATTCATGTGGGTGAACTGGTGACGTTTATGGCGATGGTGAACTACGTGGGGCACACTTCGATGGAAATCGGCATCAAGGTCATCGCCGAGGATATCCGTACCCGAGTGGTGCGCCACACGAATAGCTGTTACTTCACGATGGTAGCCATGGAGCAGGGCAAGGCTATGCGGGTGCCGCCATTATTGCTGGACACGGATGAGCAAAAACAGCGTTTTGCCGCCGCACAGATACGCAAAAAAATGCGGATTGCCGCAGCCGAACACATGAAAACGGCTTTATGAGCAGTCGTCCCGAGCCGTTGCCTATCGAACCTAGCGCGATTTATCGTCTGATTCACACCGATCCGCGCTTTTATATCGTTAGCAAAGCGCCCGGTGTCAGCTTTCACCGCGAGGGGGATGAGGCGGGTCTGATGGAAGGCTTGCGTGCGGGGCTGGCCGATGATGCCCTATGGCCGGTGCACCGGCTGGATCGCATCACTTCGGGTTTGTTGGTGATCGCGCGCTCGGCGGCTGTGGCATCGGCCTTGTCGGCGGCTTTTGCCGGGCGCGAGGTGGAGAAGGTCTATCTGGCCTTGTCGGATCATAAACCGAACAAGAAACAGGGCTGGATTAAAGGCGATATGGAAAAGGGGCGTGGTGGCGCGTGGAAGCTATGCCCCAGCCTGGACAAGCCGGCGATTACCCGCTTTAGCACCGCGTCGGTGATGCCGGGTTTACGCTTGTTTGTATTGCGCCCCCGGACCGGGCGCACCCACCAGTTGCGGGTGGCAATGAAAAGCCTGTCTGCGCCGATAATGGGCGATAGTCTGTATGGCGGTAGTCCTGCCGATCGCGGCTATCTGCACGCCTATGCGCTGGGTTTTATGCTGGATGGCGAACGCCACCGCTTTGTAGCCCCGCCCATAGCCGGCGAATTGTTTGTAACGGAAGCATTTGCCGCCGCACTATGCAGTTGCGGGGATATTTGGGGTGCTGAATAAGTACGATGCCACACCCTGTTTGATATGACAGAAGCCCGCTTGTTGCGGGCTTCGCCGTTTTAGTCGGGTGCTTTGTTGCCGGCTTGGGCGGCGGCTTCGCGCAGCTTGTCTTTCTTGCTCTTGCGCTTGCCCTTGATGCCGCCATTATCGGCTGCAACTTGCAGTGCCGGCAGGATAAGTGGCTGCTCTGGCTCGAAACCCGCTATCTGCTCGCGTGCGACGCGTTGTTGCTGGCGCTTCTCGATCAGGTGAAAATGGGCTTCGTTTTGTGCGCAGATAAAACTGATGGCCACACCGGACGCTCCGGCACGTCCGGTGCGCCCGATGCGGTGGATATAGTCATCGCTGGCGCGTGGCAGGTCGTAATTGACGACGGCGTCGAGTCCGGCAATATCCAGCCCGCGTGCCGCCACATCGGTAGCCACCAAAACCTGCAGTGCCCCATCCTG
>NZ_JBOFOO010000388.1:0-3864 GCF_051659485.1 Craterilacuibacter sp.
GCCCTCTCTGCCAGCAATTTCCCGCGCAATACCATGCTGCTGTACCTGCTGCTGGCAGCCGGCAGCGGCTACTACCTGCCTAATCTCTGGCTGGCGCGCAAGGTGCGCTTGCGCCAGCGCGAAATCTTCGAGAACTTTCCCGACGCAATCGACCTGATGCTGGTCTGTGTCGAGGCCGGCCTTGGCGTGGATGCCGCGCTGGCCAAGGTCGCCGATGAAATGCAGATCAAGAGCGTGACACTGGCGCAGGAGCTGCATCTGGTGAATCTGGAACTGCGCGCCGGCAGCAGCAAGGACAAGGCCTTACGCAATCTGGCCATGCGTACCGGCGTGCCCGAAGTCGAGTCGCTGGTGGCCATGCTGGTTCAGGCCGAGCGCTTCGGCACCAGCATCGGCGATGCCTTGCGTGTGCACGCCGAGGAGTTGCGGACAAAACGCCGCCAGCGCGCCGAGGAAGCTGCTGCCAAAATCCCGCTGAAGCTGCTGTTCCCGCTGATTTTCTTCATTTTTCCGGCACTGCTGCTGGTACTACTGGGGCCGGCCTTCATCTCCATCCAGCGCGTGCTGCTGCCTACGCTCTCGGGCGGGGGCTGACATGACGCTCTCCACAGCAGCCCGCCTGACGCCGGCACAAAAAAGCGGGAAGGCATCCCTTCCCGCTTTTTTGCATCAAGCCCAGTCACACACCGCTACACCGACAGATACGAAGACTGCTTGAGGCAGCGTGCGAATTCGGCCAGATAACTGCCGCGTTCGCTCACGTCCAGCACCGACATCTTGTGGCGGTAACGCTCCAAGAGCTCGTCCGGCGACAGATGCACATAGCGCAGCATGTCTTCGATGGTGTCGTGCTCCTCTACCCCGGAGCACTCCAACTGGCCGCCGGCGTACTGGTAGACATTGACCGAGTCGGTGTCGCCAAACAGGTTGTGCATATCCCCGAGGATCTCCTGATAGGCACCGACCAGGAACACGCCGATCAGATATTCCTCACCCGCCCTGACCTCGTGCACCGCCATGCTGGTCTCTATGCTCTGCCCGTCCACGTACTGCTTGACCTTGCCGTCCGAGTCGCAAGTCAGGTCCTGCAGCACCGCGCGCCGCGTCGGCTCTTCATCCAGCCGGTGGATAGGCATCAAGGGCAGCACCTGATCGATGGCCCAGGTGTCGGGCAGGCTCTGGAATACCGAAAAGTTGCAGAAATACTTGTCGGCCAGACGCTCGGTCAGGTCGTCATAGGCCTGGCGCTGGCTACGCTGGCCGGCGCTTAGCTGGCGCTGCAGGCGGCGGCACAGGGCGGCGTGTATGGTTTCGGCCAGTGCCTTTTCCTTCAGCGATAGCCGGCCTGCGGTATACAGCTCGGCCACATCCGACACCAGATGGCTGGCGCGGTAATAGGTTTCGGTGACCATCTCCGCGTCGGCCAGCTGCGTCAGCTCCAGCAGTTTGCGGATGGGCTGCGCCAGCGCAGCGACATCGGCCACCGCCGGCACCGCATCCGGCAGGCGCTCGACATCGGTGACATTCATCACCAGCACCGCATGGTGTGCGGTCATCGCACGGCCGGACTCGGAAAAAATGCGCGGCTGCGGCAAATCGTTGTCGGCACAGAATTCGGCCAGCAGGCCGACAATCGCCTGCGCATACTCGTCGATATCGTAGTTGATCGAACTTTCGTTGCGCGAATGGGTGCCGTCGTAATCGACCCCCAGCCCGCCACCGACATCGACATGATCGATAGGCAGACCCAGCGCCCTCAGCTCGCCATAGTAGCGGATCGCCTCGCGAAAGCCGGCGCGATAGTCGCCGATATGCGCGATCTGCGAACCCATATGAAAGTGCATCAGGCGCACGCAGTCGGCCATGCCGGCGGCTGCGAGTTTATCGGCCGCCGAAATCAGCTGCGCCGCCGACAGGCCGAACTTGGCCTTGTCACCACCGGTATCCGCCCATTTGCCCGATGCCAGCGAAGACAGGCGCACGCGCATGCCCAGCCACGGCCGGACTCCCAGCAGCGCGGCCTCCTCGATCACCAGATCGACCTCGATCTCTTTCTCGATCACGATAAACACCTCGTGACCCAGCTTCTGGCCGATCAGCGCCAGCCGGATAAACTCGCGGTCCTTGTAGCCGTTGCATACGATGGTGCCGCCGATGGGCGACAACGCCAGCACCGCCATCAGCTCCGGCTTGGAGCCGGCCTCAAGGCCGATGGAAACATCAGGTGTCGCGATGATGCTTTTGATCACCGCCTCCTGCTGGTTGACCTTGATCGGATAGATGGCGGTATAGCGGTTGCCGTAGCCCGCTTGCGCGATGGCGTCGTCGAAGGCACGACACAAGCGCGTCACCCGGTTTTGCAGGATGTCGGGGAAGCGGATCAGCAGCGGCAGATCCAGATTCTTGCCATACAGACGCTGCAAAAGCGCCATCAGATCGATATCTTCGCCCAGCGCGGCATTCGGCCGCACGCTGACGCAACCGTTGTCGGCAATATCGAAATATCCATCCCCCCAATGCCGGATACCGTACAGGCTCCGGCTATCTGCGACTGTCCACGCCATGATGTTGCCCTTTGCAATGCAAAATTAAATCACTCCTTAGTGCGCGGCTTTCGGGCGGGACTCGCTTGATGTGGGCCAGAGATGTCGGAGCTGCGTATTCATGCCATACGGCTTGAACGGACGCGGATTTTAGCAACATCACAAGTCATGGCAAGTACTTTTTTGCCCTGTGCAATTTAATAAACACGATTGTAAAAACAGTCACTTACCCTTCATCCTGCAAACAATGCAACACCCTTGATTGCAGGCCATTTCTCAGCAAGCCTGCCTTATAAAAAAAACGGGGCGTTCAACATTTTGAACACCCCGTACTCTCTACCCTGTTCTCCTTACCATAAACGGCGCCAGCCTGCTTCCACCCTCCCCATTTGCTGCCCGCGCCCCCAACTGCCACCGACCAGACCATAGTAGCCACCCCAGCGGGTGTCACGATTAAAGCCGGCCTGCACTTGCCAGGTCGTGCTCGGGCCTGCGGCAGGTAGATAAACATCCGGCGCCCGCAAAGCCAGCGCTGGGACATCTCCAAACTGGTGGGTAACACCAGGGCGCAGCCACAGTTTCAGCGTATCGTTTACCGTTTTCTCCACCCTTAATCCGGCGCCACCGTACCAGTGCCGGGTCTTGTCATAACGACCCTTGATACTGTCATCGACCAGATTCCAGTCAAAATTGGCGTAGCTTGCATTGGCTTGCGGCACCAAACGCCAGCCGGGTGCAGGCTCAAATACCTTGCCGGCAGCCAGGTGCAGCGCCCAAACCGTCGCGTGCAAGGTATTGAAGTAACGGTCTTCAGTCGAAACCTTAGCCCGCTCGCGCCCGCCCAGCACAATGCCGCGCGCAAACCAGCCATTCTGATCCAGTTGGCCATAGACCCCAGCCTGCAGGCTATCCAGATGAATGTCCGAAGTCGCCCGCGACGGAATCACCTTGCCTTCGCCACTCACATCCAGCCAGGCCCGATTCCATACGGCAAACACCCCGCCACGCCAGTTTTTACCGTCATTCAGCGTCCCGCTGCGATCCCCCCCCACTGTCAGCGATGTACCATGGCCCTCAAATGAAAAGCCGTTGCGTGCGCTTTGCTGCAAATGAAAACCATCAACCTTGATCCATAGATCGCGATCGACCGAAGGGGTCGCATCCAGTCGCTGCCCCAGCGACATCAGATTGCCACGCATCAAAATATCGGACAATGCAGGCAAGGAGCCGTAAGCAGGGATTTCCGGCAGCAGACGATCAGGCTTAAGCGGCTGGGTGGGATCCGGTGCTGGCATCGGCGGTGCCGGCGTCGGCGATGCCG
>NZ_JBOFOO010000389.1:0-2601 GCF_051659485.1 Craterilacuibacter sp.
GGCCAACTGCTGATAGACCAAGATCTGTACGACACCCGCAGCAAACAATGGGTGCGCGAGGTACAAGAAGGCCAGTCTGTCGCGCCAAGCGATTGGGAACTGTACAAGGCCTTCAGCGAGATACTGTCGCTGGACAAGGACAAAAAATCCGGACTGGTGACACTGACGCTGGACTTTTACTCGCCGGAACTGGCCAAGCAATGGGCAGACTGGTTCGTCCATGACCTGAACCAGGCGGTGCGTGAGCGCGACCAGATCGATGCCCGTAAAAACATCGATTACCTGCACAAGCAGCAGTCGCAAACCGCACTGGCAAACATGCATATGGTTTTTTCGCAGCTGATTGAACAACAAACCAAAACCCTGATGCTGGCCGAAGTACAGCAGGAGTATGCATTCAAGACCATAGACCCGGCCGTCGTTCCTGAAGAAAAGCTCAAGCCAAAACGGGCCTTGATCGCAGCACTAGGCACTATCGGCGGCCTGTTTATCGGCATACTCTTGGTACTGATACGCGGTCAGATGCGTAAACGCAAAGAAGCACAGGTCTGACCTAAGTCAAACCGGATGGGGGCGCCACCCAGCCCCCTCCCCCCCGAAAAGGAGCCCACCATGATCCTCGTCACTGGCGGCGCCGGTTATATCGGCAGCCACACTTGCGTACAACTATTGCAGGCCGGCGAGCAGCTGGTTGTGCTCGACAATCTCAGCAACAGCAAGCCCGAGGCGCTGCGCCGGGTGGAGAAGATCACCGGCAAGCAGGTGCTGCTGGTCGAGGGCGATATTCTCGATCGTGAAAAACTGGATCTGGTGTTCCACTACCCGATCACGGCAGTGATACATTTTGCCGGCCTGAAAGCGGTGGGCGAGTCGGTCGAACAACCGCTGGCCTATTACAACAACAACGTCGGCGGCACAATCAAGCTGCTGCAGGCGATGCAGCGCCACAACGTTAAAAACCTGGTGTTTTCATCCAGCGCCACCGTCTATGGCGACCCGGCCACCACGCCGATACGCGAAGACTTCCCGCTATCCGCCACCAACCCGTATGGCCGCAGCAAGCTGATGGTCGAAGACATGCTGCGCGATCTGGTCAAAGCCGAGCCGGACTGGAATATCGCCATCCTGCGCTACTTCAATCCGGTGGGCGCGCACGAAAGCGGCCTGATCGGCGAAGACCCGAGCGGCATCCCCAATAACCTGATGCCCTTCGTGTCGCAAGTCGCCATCGGCCAGCGCGAGCAACTGTCGGTATTCGGCAACGACTACCCCACCCCGGATGGCACCGGCGTACGCGACTACATCCACGTCGAAGACCTCGCCCGTGGCCATCTGGCCGCACTGGGTGCGCTGAAAACCCATGACGGGCTGCTCACCGTCAACCTTGGTACCGGTCAGGGCTATTCGGTGCTGGACATGGTCAAGGCCTTCGAAACTGCCAGCGGCCGCAGCGTGCCTTATCAAATCGTACCGCGCCGCGCCGGCGACATCGCAGCATGCTGGGCCGACCCGAGCACCGCCCGCGAGCTATTGGGCTGGCAGGCCGAAAAGACCCTGCAGGACATGTGCAACGACAGCTGGCGCTGGCAAAGCCTGAATCCGAAGGGCTACGTCTAGGACTCGGGACTCGGGACTCGGGACTCGGGTTTCAGTGTTTAGCGCCGAGCAAATCACATCAAGGCCGCGAATCCCGGATCCCAGCTCCCGAGTCCCACAACAAAGCTGTAAACATCCCCAACAACTTTCTGCCGCCACTCAGTAGTTCTACGGATAGGCAGCTACGGTTTTCCGCCTTAAAATAGCTGCAGATTTTGGAGGCAAGACCCCGCAGCGCTTGCGCTGCACACCTTTTGGGTAGTTCGGTCAAAGGCGGCATCGGCTTGGTAACAAGCTGCTGTCGCCTTTGCCTTTTCAGTGCAAACTGACCCCATCTCTCGATTTTCGCCATAAAATACCGCATACGCTTCCCCCACTATTTCAAGAAACGGATTCGACATGATCTTGGTTACCGGCGGCGCCGGCTTTATCGGCGGCAATTTTGTACTCGACTGGCTGGCACAATCCGACGAGCCGGTCCTCAACCTCGACGCCCTCACCTACGCCGGCAACCTCGATACCCTCAAATCGCTGACTGACGACCCGCGCCATCTGTTTGTGCGTGGCGACATCGGCGACCGCGAGCTGCTAGCCAAGCTGCTGGCCGAGCATCAGCCGCGCGCGGTAATCAATTTCGCCGCCGAAAGCCATGTCGACCGCTCCATCCACGGCCCGGGCGATTTTATCCAGACCAATATCGTCGGCACCTTTAATCTGCTGGAAAGCATGCGCGGCTACTGGAGCGAGCTGGCAAGCGAAGCCAAGCAGGCTTTCCGCTTTTTGCATGTCTCCACCGATGAGGTGTACGGCACACTGGCGCCGACCGAGCCGCCATTTAGCGAAACCCACCGCGTCGAGCCCAACAGCCCCTACTCCGCCTCCAAGGCGGCAAGCGACCATCTGGTACGCGCCTGGCACCACACTTACGGCCTGCCGGTGATCACCACCAATTGCAGCAACAACTATGGCCCCTACCACTTCCCCGAGAAGCTGATCCCGCTGGTC
>NZ_JBOFOO010000390.1:0-9045 GCF_051659485.1 Craterilacuibacter sp.
TCACTTACGGTGCGGCAGTGCGCGCCTCTGAGCCAGAGGGCGAGCTCTTTCTGGTGACGCCGCGTCTGGGTACCTTGTCGCCTTGGGCGTCCAAGGCCAGCGATATTGCCCAGCATTGCGGGCTGGAAAAAATCCGCCGTATCGAGCGTGGCACGGCTTTTTATATCGCCGGTGCGGCCAGTCTGAGTGAGAGCGAGCGCCATACGCTGCGCGCGCTCCTGCATGACCGAATGACCGAAACGGTATTGTCCAGTCTGGATGATGCCGAGCGCCTGTTCACCCATTTTGATCCGCAGCCGATGAACTCGGTCGATATTCTGGCCGGTGGTGCGCCGGCACTGCGCGTGGCCAATGCCGAACTGGGGCTCGCGCTGTCCGACGATGAGGTCGATTATCTGGTCGATAATTTCACCCGCATGGGGCGTAATCCGACCGATGTCGAGCTGATGATGTTCGCGCAGGCCAACTCCGAACATTGCCGCCACAAGATTTTCAATGCCGAATTTATTGTCGACGGCGAGAAAAAGGCAAAGTCGCTGTTCCGCATGATACGCGACACGCACGACGCGCATCCGCAAGGCACACTGGTCGCTTATAGCGATAACTCCTCGGTGATAGAGGGCGGTTTTATCGAGCGCTTCTATCCTGCGCCGGATACGCACGAGTACGGCTATACCCACGAGCCGACAGCGATCCTGATGAAGGTGGAAACGCATAACCATCCGACCGCTATTTCACCGTTTGCCGGTGCCGCCACCGGTAACGGCGGCGAAATCCGCGATGAAGGTGCCACCGGTCGCGGCTCGCGCCCCAAGGCTGGTCTGAGCGGTTTTTCGGTGTCCAACCTGAATATTCCCGGCTTCAAGCAGCCATGGGAGCAATACAGCGAGTCGCAGGCCGAATACGGCAAGCCCGGGCGCATTGCCTCGGCGCTGGACATCATGCTGGACGGTCCTATCGGTGGTGCTGCCTTTAATAACGAATTCGGCCGCCCTAATCTGGCCGGCTACTTCCGTACCTTCGAAGAAGAAGTGCAGGGTGAAATGCGCGGCTATCACAAGCCGATCATGATCGCCGGTGGCGCAGGCAATATCCAGAATCAGCAGATTCACAAGAATATTATTCCCGAAGGCGCTTTGCTGATCCAGTTGGGTGGCCCCAGCCTCTTGATCGGTCTGGGGGGCGGTGCCGCATCGTCAATGGATACCGGCGCCAATAGCGAAAACCTCGATTTTGATTCGGTACAGCGCGGCAATCCCGAGATCGAGCGCCGCTGTCAGGAAGTGATCGATCGTTGCTGGCAGCGCGGTGCTGCCAACCCGATCGAATCCATCCATGACGTCGGTGCCGGCGGCCTGTCCAACGCCTTCCCTGAGCTGGTGAACGATGCCGGTCGCGGAGCGATTTTCGAGTTGCGCCGTGTGCATCTGGAAGAGCCGGGCATGAGCCCGATGCAGATCTGGTCGAACGAGTCGCAGGAACGCTATGTACTGGCCATCATGCCTGATGCGCTGGAGCGCTTTACCGCCATTTGCGAGCGTGAACGCTGCCCGTTTGCCGTCCTGGGCGTCGCCACCGACGATGGCCATCTGCAGGTCCGTGACGATGTCTTCGGCAATAAGCCGGTGGATATGCCGCTGAATGTGCTTCTGGGTAAACCGCCGCGCATGACACGCGATGTCGCGAGTGTGGTCAAGCAGATAGATGTATTCGATGCCTCGCGCTTCGGTCTGAAAGAAACCGCCTATCGCGTCTTGCGCTTGCCGGCAGTCGCCGACAAGAGCTTTTTGATCACCATCGGTGACCGTACCGTGGGCGGCATGACCGTGCGCGATCAGATGGTGGGACGCTGGCAGGTGCCGGTGGCCGACGTTGCCGTGACGACCATGGGCTTTAACAGCTATCGCGGCGAAGCGATGGCCATGGGTGAACGTACACCGACTGCGCTCTTTTCCGCGCCAGCTTCGGGGCGCTTGGCGGTCGGCGAAGCGCTGACCAATATTGCCGCCAGCTTTGTCGGTAATATTTCCAGCGTCAAGCTGTCAGCCAACTGGATGGCAGCTGCCGGACACCCGGGTGAAGAGGCCAATCTGTACCACACGGTGGAAGCCGTTTCGGCCATGTGCCAGCAAGTCGGCGTCAGCATTCCTGTAGGCAAGGACTCCTTGTCGATGAAGACGGTATGGTCGGACGACTCGGGCAAAAAATCGGTGACTGCGCCGCTGTCACTGGTAGTGTCCGCCTTCTCGGCAGTCGAAGATGTCCGTAAAACGGTGACGCCGGAACTTAAGGCGGACAAGGACACCGATATCATCCTGATCGATCTGGGTTATGGCCGCTGCCGTCTGGGTGGCTCGGCTTATGCCCAGGTCTGGAAGGCGATGGAAGGGCGAGCGCCGGATGTAGAGAGTCCGATGCAGTTGGCCAGCTTCTTTAATGCGATCCAGTCTTTGCTGCGCGACGACATGTTGCTGGCTTACCACGACCGCTCCGATGGCGGCCTGTTTGCGACCTTGTCCGAAATGATGTTTGCCGGACGTACCGGCCTGAGCATAGACGTGCAGGAACTGGTGATCGAGCGGCGCAATACGCAGCGCTATATCTCCGATTTTGTACAGCCGACGCCGGAAGCCGCGCTACATGGCCGCATCATGCGCGTGCTGTTCAATGAAGAGCTCGGTGCCGTACTGCAGGTGAAAAAAGCGCATACCGCTGAAGTGATTTCCCGCTTCATGAAAGCCGGTATCGGCCGAGAGTTGTTCGTGCTGGGCAAGGTCAACAGCAAGGACAGGCTGATCATCAAGCACAAGGGTGCAGAACTCCTGAACGAGTCGCGCACCGATCTGCAGCGTGCATGGAGCGAAACCAGCTACCGCATGCAGCGCCTGCGTGATAATCCGGCCTGTGCCGATAGCGAACACCTGCTCCTGTCCGACAATAAGGCTCGCGGTCTGTTTGCCGAGCTGTCGTTCGATACGCATCAGAATCCGGCTGCGCCTTACATCGCCAGCGGCAAGAAACCGCGCATGGCGGTATTGCGCGAGCAGGGCGTCAATGGCCAGATCGAGATGGCGGCCGCCTTTGACCGTGCTGGCTTCGAGGCGGTCGATGTACATATGAGCGACATCATCGCCGGCCGTATTTCGCTGGCTGATTTTTCCGGGCTGGCTGCCTGCGGCGGCTTCAGCTACGGCGACGTGCTGGGTGCCGGTGAGGGCTGGGCCAAGAGCATTCTGTTTAATGCCCGTGCCCGTGACGAGTTTGAAGCTTTCTTCGCGCGTCAGGACAGCTTTGCCCTGGGGGTGTGCAATGGCTGCCAGATGATGTCCAATCTGTCTTCCATTATTCCGGGTGCCGAAGCTTGGCCCAAGTTCCAGCGCAATGCGTCCGAGCAGTTCGAGGCGCGCTTTGCCATGGTCGAAGTGCCGGCCTCGCCGTCCATCTTCCTTGCCGATATGGCGGGTAGCCAGTTGCCGGTGGTGGTCAGTCATGGTGAAGGCCGTGCCGTGTTTGCCGCGGGCCGCGAAGATCAGGCCCTGGTAGCACTACGCTATATCGACTTTGCCGGCCGTCCGACCGAGACTTACCCGATGAATCCGAATGGTTCGCCGCATGGCATTACCGGTGTCACGACGGCAGATGGCCGTTTCACTATCATGATGCCGCATCCGGAGCGCGTGTTCCGCACGGTACAGAATAGCTGGCACCCTGATGCCTGGGGTGAAAACGGTGGCTGGTTCCGCATGTTTGCCTCGGCCAGACGCTGGGTGGGCTAAACGCAGTTTGAGTTGGCCAAATGAAAACGGGCACTGTCAAAGTGTCCGTTTTTTTGTGCCTGAGTGTGTTTATGTGTAATTTTTGCTTACGACATCTTTACAGGTGTTGATATAAACACATAGCATTGGCGGGGTAGTTCCTTAGCATAATGCATTACACCAAAAAAATAAGCGGCACAGAGGGTGAGGGGTGTGAGGATGGAGCAGTGTCATGAGTAGTCAGCGCGCAGACTTGCGCTTTGGGCAGGTGGATGGGGTAGATGAAGTCTGCCGTCTGGTCGGCTATGGCCCCCGCCAGCAAGAATGCCTGATGCAGTACGCGCCGCAACTGGTGGCCCAAGCGCAAGGCTTTGGCCAGCGCTATTTCGGCCATCTGCTGGAGTCCCGTCAGGCAGCACAAGCCTTGATGCCCCATTTGGGCGGACGGCTGCAGTTGCTGGCTGACCAGCAGCAAAAGCATCATCTCGATCTTTTATTGTTGCCGCTGGACGAGGCGCAAGCCCGGCACGCGCGGCAACTGGGTGAGGCCCATGCCCGCCTGGGTCTGGACCCGGCCTATTTTGCCGGCGTGGGCGAGATTCATTTCCAGGCGGCTACCGAGGGCATAGGCAGGCTGGCTCTCGATGTAGCGACTCAAGATCTGCTGATGCAGTCCGTTCGCAAGCGGATCAAGGTCGACATGCTGTTGCAACTGGCAGGTGCACTGGATAGCCTGAGCCTGACGCCCTATCAGCAAAGCGGCCATCCAGTAGCCATCGCGCCGCTTTCCCTCTTACTGGCCGAACTGGGTTGTCCGCAAATGCAGCAGGCGGAGCCGGCACAATTGGCGCAATACCTGGTCAGCGCCAGCCTGAAGCACGGTTTCTCGGCCGCCGCTTTTTATGCTTTGCACGATGGCCATCTATTGGCCGGAACTGGCGGCCTGCTGGATGAGGCCACGCTGACCCGGCTACTGGATGCTGCGGATACACATTGCCATTTGCACCGTAGCGTGGCAGAGGCACCAGCGCTAACGGCAAGCATCCCCCTGATACAGGCCGGCAAGGCACAGGCCTTGCTGGTATTGCGTAGTAGTGCAGAGACCTTCTTTACGGAAGAGCATCCCGGTATTCTCGCTGCTATCGGGCGTGAAGCCGGCCATTTGCTACGGGTTATGCCCGAAGTTGCCGTGGTGCAAGCAGAGCAAAAATTGGCCTATTTGTCTCATCATGACAGTCTGACCGGCTTGCCGAACCGCAGCGGCCTGCTCGAATTGCTGGATGCTACTTCGGGCGTGCCGCGCTGGGTGGCAGTGCTGGCGATAGACGGCTTTCACGATATCAATGCCCGGCTTGGGCATGATTACGGCGATCTGCTCTTGCTCGCTTGTGCCAGCCGTATTCGCGAGATGTTGCCAGAGGCCTGCGGCGTGGGACGGGTCGGAGCCGCGCGCTTTTTGTTGTATGGCGATAGCGCCGGTATTCAGCTTGAAAGCCTGATTGCCCGTGTCGTGCATACTCTGGAGCAGCCGATTGATCTGGGAAGCGAGCATGTTCAGGTCAAGTTTAGTGGCGGTGTGGTGCTGGATGATGCCGGCAAAAGCCCGGGTGCCGCCTTGCTGCGGCGCGCCGATCTGGCCTTGATCCGGGCGCGGCATCAGGGTGACAGCCATTGGCATTATTACGATGTGGCCATGGATGAAGAAATCCGCCACCTGCATGGCCTGCGCAGCGAGTTTACCCAGGCCATCGCACAGCAAGAGCTGGCGCTCTTTTTTCAACCAAAAATCAATCTGCTCAGCCATGCCGTGATCGGTGTCGAAGCACTGGTGCGCTGGAAAAAAGATGGCCGTTTTGTGGCGCCGGGCCAGTTTTTCCCGGCTATAGAAACGACAGATTTGATGCGCCAGCTGGATCTCTGGGTATTGGGCGAGGCGTTGCGCTATGCAGTCATCTGGCAGCAAGCCGGGCAGGCGCTTCCCATCAGTGTCAACCTGTCTGCCATGACACTTAAGCACGACGACTTCCTGCCTATGCTGGAGGCTTTGCTGGCCCGGCATCCCGATGTCGCCCATCTCTTGGAAATAGAGGTACTGGAAACCCTGTCCCAGCAGGAGGCACAGCAAATTGCACACAAGCTGGTACGCTGCCGTGCGCTTGGCCTGCGCATCGCACTGGACGACTTTGGTACCGGTGCTTCGTCGCTGGTGCATCTGCAGCAGCTACCGTTTGATACCATCAAGATTGATCAGCGTTTTGTACGCATGATGATTGAATTCCCCGATAACGAGGCGATTATCCGCAGCATGGTTTCTTATGCCAGCCATAGCGGTCGTCGTCTGGTAGTCGAGGGCATAGAAAGCCAGCAAATCTGGCAGCGCCTGCTTGAGCTGGGCTGCGAGGATGGTCAGGGCTACGAGATTTCCCCGCCTATGTCGGCGGCTACCCTTGTCCAGTGGCTGATCGCGTGGCGTCAACAGACTACGCAGCACAAGCTGATGCAGGGCATCGCCATGGTGTGAACGGCAAGGGCAAACAGGCAACTCACCGCAGGTCTGTCTATCCCCGTTTTTATTTTGCCCGGCTTTATGGCCGGGCTTTTTCATGCATTGTTTGCATACAAACCCGCCGTCTATGGCCGTCAGGCTGACTATAGTGTGAGGCGTGACGGTGGGCATCCTCTGCCGGGCTGCCTGCTTGGTATCAGGCCGCTATCCTTCGATAGGCTTGAGTCATAACAGTCTGTATGTAATTGAACGCTAACTTCCCGAGAGGTGAATATGAAAGCATATTTGGCCGAGTTGATCGGCACATTCTGGCTGGTATTGGGTGGCTGTGGCAGTGCGGTGCTGGCGGCAGCCTTCCCTGAACTGGGTATCGGTTTTGCCGGTGTGGCACTGGCCTTCGGCCTGACCGTGGTGTCCATGTGCTATGCCATCGGGCCGATTTCCGGTGGTCATTTGAATCCTGCTATTTCGGTGGGACTGTGGGCGGGTGGCCGCTTTCCGGCAGGCAAGCTGCTGCCTTACATCATTGCACAAGTGATAGGCGGCCTGATTGCCGGTGGCGTACTGTATTTGATTGCCAGCGGCAAAGCCGGTTTCGATCTGGCTGGCGGCTTTGCCAGTAACGGCTATGGCGAACATTCGCCAGGCGGTTACAGCATGCTGTCGGTGCTGATTTGTGAAGTGGTGATGACCATGATGTTCGTGTTCGTGGTGATGGGTTCGACCAGTAAAAAAGCGCCGGCCGGTTTTGCCCCCTTGGCTATCGGCCTGTGCCTGACACTGGTGCACCTGATTTCCATTCCGGTATCCAATACCTCGGTCAACCCGGCGCGCAGTACCGGTGTCGCGCTGTATGCCGGCGGCTGGGCGATAGACCAGTTGTGGCTGTTCTGGCTGGCACCGATCGTGGGCGGTGTGCTGGGTGGCATCCTGTATCGCATACTGGACGATAACCAGACGGCTTGAGTCGGTTTGTCTGTGAAATAATCCGGTCTTGCTCGCCGGGTATTAATAGGATGGCCGGTCTGAATTCAACACCCCACTTGCAGGGGTATCGGATTCAGACCGGCCATTTCCGTTGCACTGATGGCGGCGCTTTGCCGTGGCTTATCCGCTTTACAGTGCGGCTGATGCGGCCTTGGCAAGCGGCGCACCCACGGTTTGCCAAGCGCCTCCCTTGAGCTGATACAGGGTGACCGTGCCTTGCTTGATATCACCCTTGCCATCAAAAGCAATCGCACCGGTCACGCCTTCAAGCTGGGTTTTGGATAGCTCGGGCAGGTATTTCACCGGTTCGGCCGAGTCGGCGCGCTTCATGGCAGAAATAAGTACACGGGTGGCATCATAGGCGTAAGGCGCGTAAGCCTGAATATCGCCCTTGAAGCGGGTCTTGAAACGCTGGTTAAAGCCGGCATAGCCCGGCATCACATCTTTGGCTGCCCCGGCGCTGGAAGCGTAGCTGCCTTCAGCTGCGCTGCCCGCCAGCTTGATGAACTCGGCAGTATTGACGCCATCCGCGCCCATAAATGGCGCCTTGATGCCGATTTTCTGCATCTGCTTGACCATGGGGCCCGCTTGCGCGTCCATGCCGCCAAAGAACACCAGATCCGGCTGGGTACCCTTGATCGAGGTCAGGATGGACATGAAATCGCTGGCGCTATTGCTGGTGTACTCGCGCTTGACGACCTTGCCGCCAGCCGCCTCGACGGCTTTGGCAAAGTCATCGGCCAGACCCTGACCGTAGGTGGTGCGGTCATCGATGATGGCGATATTTTTAGCCTTGAGTTCGCCTACGGCAAACTTGGCCAGAGCATCCCCTTGCTGGGTGTCATTGGCAATGATACGGAAGGTATTGCTATAGCCTTGCTGGGTAAACTTGGGGCTGGTCACCGAGGCCGCCACCATGGGTATGCCGGCATCGGAATAAATGCGTGAAGCCGGAATGGTCGCGCCTGAAGTCAGGTGGCCGACTACGCCGTTTACGCCGGCATCGAGAAAGCGCTGGGCGACTTGGGTCGCTGTTTTCGGATCAGCCTGATCATCTTCGGAAACCACTTCGAAGCGCACTTTCTGGCCGGCCAGCGTCACGCCTTCGGCATTGGCTTCTTCAATGGCCAGAACCACACCATTGTCGCTATCGCGACCCCAGTGGGCGAATGGGCCGGTCAGCGGGTTGGCTGAGCCGATCTTGACGATAACTTCACTGCTATTAGCGGCAGGCGCCGAAGCGGCGGCATTTTGGGTTTCATTGCCCTTGCCGCAGGCGGCGAGGGTCATGACGGAAGCCGCAATCAGGGTAAGACGGAAGAATTGCATGGGATGCCCTTTAATATGGTTTGAACAAACTTTTTTAGGGTCATGCACCACGAATGGTTTTTGGTCATTCTGGCTTGCAGGCTGTAAGGTTGGCAGCCTGTTTGTGTACGGTCGACTGGATACAATCGAAATACAGACGGCTCCATATTATCCGAGCCTAAGTTGGCGTCAATACCCTTTTGGCATTTTGTGTGCCTTTATTTATCCTTCAAGCAAGTAAGTGCGCTACTTACTCTTTTTTCCGGTATTTTTTGCTGTCACTAAGGCGCAGCGCGTAGAACGAAAAAACGGCCTGCTAGGCAGGCCGTTTCATAGTCAGGGCTGGGCTTACTGGGCAGCGCTAGCTGCCGGTGCTGCCGCTGCACCACCGACCGTGGTCAAGACATTCCACTTGCCGTTTTTAACCTGATACACCGTCACCGAACCATTGTTTACGTCGCCTTGAGGATCAAACGATACATCGCCGGT
>NZ_JBOFOO010000391.1:0-5045 GCF_051659485.1 Craterilacuibacter sp.
GCTCCGACGAATGGTGCTTGTGGCGTCGTGCCTGCGGTCATGGCTTATTACGATCATTTCATCCAGCCGCTGGACGAGAACAGTTGCTTGCGTTTCTTCCTGTCTTCCGGTGCGATTGGTTGCCTGTTCAAGCTCAACGCTTCGATTTCCGGTGCCGAAGTAGGCTGCCAGGGTGAAATTGGCGTGGCTTGCTCCATGGCGGCTGCCGGCCTGGCCGAACTGATGGGTGCCAGCCCGGATCAAGTATGTATGGCTGCGGAAATCGCCATGGAGCACAATCTGGGCCTGACTTGCGACCCGGTGGCTGGTCAGGTGCAGATTCCATGCATCGAGCGCAATGCAATCGCGGCCGTGAAGGCGATCAACGCCGCACGCATGGCGATGCACCGCACCAGCAGCCCGAAAGTGTCGCTGGATAAGGTCATTGCCGCCATGTACGCTACCGGCAAGGATATGGATGCCAAGTACCGTGAAACCTCGTGTGGCGGTCTGGCACTGCAGGTTACCGCAGGTGACAAGCCTGTTGTCTGGATTAAGAAGGCCGCCTGAATCGCGGTCTGAGCATGATGTAAAAACGCCACGCGAGTTTCGCGTGGCGTTTTGTTTTTCCAGGACTGGTCTGCGTGCTCAGTTGCCTTGATAGTCTTGAGGGTTGGCCTGAATGGCCTTGCCGGTAGCATCATCTTGTGCCGCGCGCTCGGCATCGCTCAGGGCGGGGGCCTGATATAGGCTGGTCTTGTCGCGCCGCTCGTAGAAGCGGTCGGCGCCATTCCCGCCATGGTCGCGCTGTGCGCGGTTTTGCGTGCTGTGTGTGCTGCTACTGTCGTCTGCAAAAACCTGACTGCCAGTGATGGCCAGTGTTGCGGCGAGTAGCAGGGAGGGGAGGGATTTCATGTGGCTCTCCTTGACTACCGTTGACGGATAGCGCTCTTCAACCGCCTCGCTAAAGTAACGCCACGGAGTAAGACAGCCCAGAGCCGGATCGGTTCATCCTGGCACGGCAGCGCTCATGCCGGGGAGTGCTTGGCGGATGCCGCACCGCATCGCCTGTGCGCCATGGCCATAACGCGCCAATTTGCTGGCGTGTAGCGGGTAGGGCGTAAATCCCAGTCGCTGCCAATAGCGGTCTGCCCCCTGTACTGCCACCAGGCTGGCATGGCGAAATCCACGCTGGCGTGCATAGTGCAGGGCTTTGTCCATTAGCCGGGGGGCGATGCCGAGGCCGCGGGCTGCCGGGCTGAGCGCCATATCGTGCAGGAACAGCAGGTCGCAGCTTTCCGGCAGTGCAGAAAGAGGCGAGTCCAGTTGTGGTGGTTGCTGGCCCTGCCATGGGTGAGCCAGCAGGTAGCCGCGTACCTCGCCTTCGTGTTCGGCGATCCAGCAACAGTCGGGTGCAAGTTGATGACGCGAGGCCAGCGCAGAGCGGCTTTCGATCAGTTCGTTACAGTAGCATTGCGACTGGATGGCAAGAATGGCGTCAAGATCCGACATACGCATGGTACGCAGATGGATATCCCCGTTGTTCTGGCTGTGCGGCAGTGTGTTGTGCATGGTGTGGAAGGTGGGCGGTTATCAGGTGTCGTGCCGTATTGTTTTTTGCATACAATCGACAATCTGATTGTCGCGGCACAGCAACGGAGCGTCAAGACGTGGGCAGAAATGAGGAAAGCCAGCACTTGGGCTGGCTTTCGTATGTGTAGAGGCATCAGGAGGAAGCCTGTTTTTTCGCTGTTGATTGTTGTCCGAACTCATCAATTGAGTTTTTGCGGATGCGCTTCGTTAGCTGTTCGATTCGCACGCATGCATGCATGTCTTGTCATGCCGTAGATCCGTCTTGCTGGATTTTCTGCTCCGTATGATATGGACGCTCTTTCAGTGATTTAGGTAGTTGGGGCGCGATCAGCTTGAGATAGGTCGCAGCACCCAATTGAGCGCCAATGATAGGACCAATAAGCGGCACCCACAGATACAGGCTTTCTCTGCCTCCAGATAGCGCAACCTCTCCCCAGCCGGCCAAGAAAGCAAAAAGGCGTGGTCCAAAGTCTCGTGCTGGATTCATTGCAAAGCCGGTGAGAGAGCCAAAGCAAGCGCCGATAACGGCAACCAGTATCCCTATCAAAAGTGGGGATGCATACCCGCGTGGAGTGCCATTATCATCGTCTGTCAGTGCCAATATACCCAGCATCAGTAGTGCACTAATCAGTATTTCTACCAGTAGGGCCTGAACATTGTTCAGTGCTGCATGTGGGAACGTAGTGAAGATGCCGGCAGTGACTACGCTGGCTGCGCTGCCTCGAGCAATATGCTGGCTAGACTCCCACACTTCGAATAGTGGCGCATACATGGCATACACCAGTGCGGCGGCAACAAACGCACCGCTTGTTTGCGCCGTGATGTAGGGTATTACCTTGCGTGTAGGTAAATCTTTCCACACCCATAGTGCCAGAGTGACTGCTGGGTTCAGATGAGCACCAGAAACACCGGCTGAAATATAGATCGCCAGTGCTACGCCTAAACCCCAGGTAATAGAAATCTCCCATTGACCAAATTGGCTGCCAGAGAGCACTAGTGCTGCGACTGCGCCACAACCTAAAAATACGATTAAAGCGGTGCCGATAAATTCGGCCAGGCATTGACCACCAAGGGATGAGTATTTCATCTGATCTTTCTTTATTGGAACGGCCCACCGTGCTAGGTGGGCCGTGACTAAGTGGAGCATTATATAAACGATCTGTATGAATGGAGTGCTAGATGGTCGTAACCAGTTGCGGGTCACTACGTCTATATTCATATACCCCATAAAGCACCAGTATGCTCCACAAGGCTGCCAATAAGGATAGATACCATATGGATGGCCCACTGACACTAGCAAAACCTAAGGGAGAGAAGGTCAGGTACATCGTGAAGAGTAATGTTAGCAATAGTGCACAGGTAAAACGGGCATGGCGCCATGGCTGCAGGTGTGGCGCATTTTCTGTTCCAAGTTTGGATGAAAAATCAATGATACCGGTACGCTCGGCTCTAGGGCACAGCCAACCGACTATTAGCAAGAAGCTAAAATGTAAAACGAATAGCATGCCCATAATGTGAACGAAGTTGATACCAAGATGTTTATCGATATCTAGACCTATCACAAAAGTAGCATAAATAATTACATGGGAAATTAATACCCAGCGTGCGGCCCACCCAGGTACCCGCGGTAAGAAGAAGCCGGCAAGTACGATAGCGATGATTGGGATGTTATAAAATCCTGTCACGCGGCGTATCATTAAATAAATGCCATCGGGGGCATACATCATCAGGGGGGCAATGATCATAGACAGGACAGCCAGGCTTGTGCCGACAATCTTGCCGACGCGTATTAGTTCAGCATCACTCGCAGCAGGGCGAAAGGCACGATGCCAGTCCATAGCAAATAGGGTCGCCGTACTATTGACGATGGAATTGAAGTGGCTGATCACGGTGCCGAAAAACGCGGCAACAAAAAAACCTAATAACCACCAGGGCATAACTAGCTTAATCAAGGCAGGGTAGGCAAGATCTGGTTTTTCTAAAGAGTCTCCGATCAGGTGAAAAGCGATCACCCCCGGTAGCAGCATGACCAGCGGTACTAATATTTTTATGAACCCTGTAAATAGCACGCCCTTTTGGCCTTCTGCCAGATTCTTAGCAGCTAGCGTGCGTTGTATTGTGGCCTGATTAGTGCACCAATAAAACATATTGGCAAATATCATGCCGGTGAATAAAGTACCAAAAGGTACACGGCTGTTTTCATCGCCAATTGCATTCAGCTTTTCAGGCTGACTATTGACCAAGTCTTGAATGCCTGCACTGAGACTGCCATCTCCCAATGCGATCAGCCCCAAAATTGGAACGGATAAGCTGGCAATCAGGAGTACCACACCGTTAATAGAATCAGAAATGGCGACGGCACGGAGCCCACCAAATACGGCATAAGCGGCGCCAACTCCTCCCATTAGCCATACCAAAATCCAAATCATGGCTTCGTGGCCAACGCCAACCATACTGTGGATGTTAAATACTTCATCCAGAGAGATGGCTCCCAAGTACAAAGCTACTGGATTAACTACAAGTGTATAACCCACGATGAACATCGCACTGACAATGCGGCGTGTAGTGACGTCATAGCGTGTCTCCAGATACTCGGGCAAGGTGGTAAATCCGCCCTTCATGTAACGAGGCAGAAAGAACATGGCTAGCATAATCGTTGCTAATGCTGCAGTACTTTCCCACGCCATAGAGCTGAGATTGTCGGCATAGGCTTGACCATTAAGGCCAACAAGCTGCTCGGCTGACAGATTTGTCAGCAGCATCGAACCGCAGATAAACCAGCCCGTGAGTCCACGTCCAGCCATGAAGTAGCCGGCCGCACCTTGATCTTGTGCCTTAGCCGTGAGGCGTGATGAGACATAGGCCACGCCTAGAGTAAAAATCAGAAATGTTGCCAGTGCAAATAGTGTTTCGTTCATGCCGGACTCCAGCTATTTTTCGCAGCGTTATGATAGTGTTACTTCGCTATTGCTGTCGACATAAACACCATGGTTAAGTGCTGGACTCTTGCGCTAAGTCAAATTTATTACAAAGTATGGTTTGCATCAAAAATCGCCATGCTAAAAGATTTTTGAGAAATAAGTATTGTTATATGTGCCTTTAAGTTGTTGATTTTGATTGAATTTTCAGTAAATCTGGTTGGTGGTAATTTTTTCTTTGCGGTGGGTTGTGAAATCGTCTTCTGATCTATGTCAAGTTTAGCCCTCGCCTACTCTTGCCAGTTCTGGACTGAGTCGTTAGGATTGCCCTCAATTCGTAGCGCTGCGAATGACGATGTCAGTTTAATATTCAAATATTCGCAGCGTAGGAGCTGGCATGTTGATGCCACTACTTCAGTAATCTGGATTTTTTACAAAACCAAGTATATGGGTCGCAGTAACCCCCCATGGAGAACGGTATGAGTGCAGCAGAGAACATCAATGTGGCTGAGCAGCGATTGCCATTTAGAGAGAAGTTTGCCTATGGAGTGGGTG
>NZ_JBOFOO010000392.1:0-2839 GCF_051659485.1 Craterilacuibacter sp.
ATCGCCGACCGCATCGAAGAGCCGGCCAGCGCCGAAATCGATGCGGTCGGCCAGTATGTGCTGCCGGGCCTGGTCGATGTGCACATGCATATTTCCGAGCCGGGCCGCACCGAGTGGGAAGGCTATGAAACCGGCAGCCAGGCGATGGCCGCCGGCGGCACCACCTCGTTTGTCGAGATGCCGCTGAACACCATCCCTGCCACCACCGATGTGGCCGCCATGGACCTGAAGATCGGTGCCGCCACTGGCCAGTGCCATGTCGACTATGCGCTGATGGGTGGTCTGGTGCCGTGGAACTTTGATGACCTCAAGCCGATGTCGCAAGCCGGCGTTGCGGCCTACAAGTGTTTCGTCGCCACCTGCGGTTCGGGCAAGCCGGGCGACTTCAAGAACGTCAATGATTTCGAACTGTATGAAGGGATGAAGATCCTGGCCGAGACTGGCGACTTGCTGGTGATCCACTGCGAGAACGCCGCGCTGACCGATGGTCTGGGCAAAAAGGCGCGTGCGGAGGGTAAGAGTAAAGTGTCCGACTATGTCGCCAGCCGCCCGGTGTTCACCGAAGTGGAGGCGGTGCAGCGCGTGCTGCTGATCGCCAAGGAAACCGGCTGCCGCGTGCATATCGCGCACAATAGCTGCCCGGAAGCGGTCGATGTCATCCAGCGCGCCATTGCCGACGGCGTCGATGCCTCGGTCGAGTCGTGCCCGCACTACTTCCTGCTCGCCACCGAGGAACTGGACGCGATCGGTCCGCGTGCCAAGTGCTCGCCGCCGATCCGCGACTACGCCAATCAGGCACGCATGTGGGAGTATCTGGCCGCCGGCAAGATCGGCATTCTGGGCTCCGACCACTCGCCGTGCACCTTCGACCTCAAGGACAAGGAAAATGCTTTCGATGCCTGGGGCGGTTTGTCGGCCTGCCAGAACAGCGTCGACGCGATGTTCGATGCGGCGGTCAAGCAGCGCGGCATCAGTCCGGTGCTGCTGGCCCAGGTGCTGGCGACCAATCCGGCCGAGCGTTTCGGCCTGAAAGACAAGGGCGAGATCGCCATCGGCAAGGATGCCGACCTGGTGTTTGTCGATCCGGCGCAAAGCTACACCGTCAATGCCGAGGAACTCTATTACAAAAACAAGCACAGCGCCTATGAGGGGCGCGAGATCGGCTGCCGCATCACCCGTACCCTGCTGCGTGGCAAGGTGGTCTTCGAACTGGGCAAGGGCTTCGCGGCCAGCGCTCAGGGGCGCTTGATCCGCGTCAGCAAACAGCCGCGCTGCTGAGTGGCTCCGTTATTTCTGTTGCTATCGCACCGGCCTTGTGCCAGTGTTTTTATTTGTTGATGGAGCCGGCACACAAAGCCAAGTGCCTGTCGCGAAGGGACAGGTCGTGCTGGAACGATGCTGCTAGAGTGGGGCGCATTATTAGCAGAACCGTAGCCATCATGCTTGCTCCTGAACAGATTTGTGCCCTGACGGCCTTTCGCCGCGATCTGCACGCCCATCCCGAACTGGCTTTCTTTGAATACCGCACCGCCGGACTGCTGGCCGAACAGCTGGAGGCGCTGGGCCTGCCGGTGCACCGCAATATCGGCGGCACCGGACTGGTCGCCGAAATCAGCGGCGCGCGCCCCGGGCCTGCCATCGGCCTGCGCGCCGATATGGATGCGCTGCCGATGCAGGAGGGCAACAGTTTTTCCCACGCCTCGCAAACGCCGGGCTGCATGCATGGCTGTGGCCATGACGGCCATAGCAGCATGTTGCTGGGCGCAGCCCAGGTGCTGGCGGCCGAGCGCGACTTCGCCGGCACCGTCTATCTGATTTTCCAGCCAGCGGAGGAGATGGAAGGCGGTGCGGTGGCGATGATGCAGGACGGCCTGTTTGCGCGTTTTCCGATGCAGGCGGTGTACGGCCTGCACAACTGGCCGGGGCTGCCGGCCGGTCACGTCGCCGTGCACGCCGGCCCGATGATGGCGGGCATGGATGTGTTCGAAATCGTGATTACCGGCTGTGGCAGCCACGCGGCGATGCCGCATGAGGGCAATGATGCGCTGGTCGCTGCTGCACAGCTGGTGACCGCAATCCAGACCATCGCCAGCCGTAGCGTCAGTCCGCTGGAGAGCGCAGTCATCAGCGTGACCCAGTTGCATGCCGGTGATGCCTATAACGTGATCCCGGAGCAGGTGGTGGTGCGCGGCACCTGCCGCTATTTTAATCCCGCGGTCCAGCGGGCTATCCGCAGGCGGCTGGATGACCTGTGCCGTGGCCTGGGGCTGGCATTCGATGTGGATGTGCGCCTCGACTATCGTGAGCGCTATCCGGCAGTCAGCAATGCAGTGTCTCATGCCACCCTGGCCGCCGCTGCCGCCGCGCAGGCACTGGGTGCCGACAAGGTGATCCATGATTTTGTGCCGTCGATGGCGAGCGAAGACTTTGCCGCCATGCTGGCCGAAGTGCCAGGCGCAATGGTGTGGCTGGGAGCCGATGGCGACACGCCGAGCGCCCCGCTGCACAACCCGGCCTATGACTTTAACGACGCGCTGATCGAGCCCGGCGTACGTTTCTGGGTGACGCTGGCTCGCCACGCGCTGGCGGCGGCATGAGAACTGCCGGTTTGAGCGAGTTTGACCGGCGCATGCTGCAACTGGGCATGGTGCAGGCGGAGCAGGCGCGCCTGGCCTGTGACCGCCCCTTTGGCGCGCTTGTCGTTCGGCTTGATGGGGATGCCGGGTTCCGGCCATTTTCTTGCCCGCATGGCCTGTTTTAAAACGCATGTCCCGCTTTTGCTTTTGCCGCAATACATGGCTATGACTCTATTTTCTTGTTCTAGAGCATGTCATGCCCC
>NZ_JBOFOO010000393.1:0-2627 GCF_051659485.1 Craterilacuibacter sp.
AGAAATTCTTCGCGCTGCAGAAATGGCTGCCCTATGATTAGCGATCAAAAAATCGAAGTCCATAAGTGCCCACTCCATGTCAGTCTTTTGGCATGCAAAAAAACAAGAATGCGCCGATGGATACACTCCAGCATCAGGCAGATGCATCCATAAAAACCACACTCCAAAACCTTGAACAAGCTGGCCCTCAAGCGCCTGACACACTGGATACCAGCAACAGCAAGCTCTGCTCCCAGTAAAAGCGGCTGTCAGAAAATGGCATTCAGACGGACTTCTGCCGTGTCACACGCATGCAACACCATGGCATAAGAATGCGACGGCTACGCCCAACTTTTCAAGGAGTATCCGATGAGCAGCCCAATCAAAACCAGCCACGCCAGCACAAGCTACGACGATAACGAAATCGTCAACCACTCGCCCAATACGCACATCGACGACGTTCTCGCCGTGCGCCTGAGCCGCCGCCAGACCCTGATGGGTGGCGTGGGTGCTACCACGGCGATGATGTTCGGCACCGTCGGCCTGAGCGCCTGCCTTGGTGGCGGTAGCGGCGGTGACAGCAGTGGTAGCGGCACAGGAGGCGGTGCTGGAGGTACTGGCGGAGGCGGCAGCACACCGCTGGCGCTCGGCTTCAAACCTGTCGCCAAGAACAAGCTTGATCTGGTCACCGTGCCCGAGGGCTATCAGGTGGCCATCCTGCATGCGCTGGGCGACCCGCTGCACTTCAGCGATCCGGACTGGAAAGGCGACGGCAGCGAAAGCGCCGATTCCTACAACCGCCGCATCGGCGACGGCCACGACGGCATGTACTACTTCGGTCTTTCCGACGGCGGCAAGTACCAGGCCGAGCGCTCCGACCGCGGCCTGCTCGCCGTCAACCACGAGTACGTAGTCCAACCCTTCGTGCTGCACCCCAATGGCAAAACCGCCGGCAGTGCCCGAGTCCCGGCCGAAGCCGAGAAGGAAATCTACGCCCACGGCGTCAGCATCTGTGAAGTCAGACGTGGCGCCAGCGGCAACGAGATGGCCATGGTGCGCGGTTCGCGCTTTAACCGCCGCATCACCTCGGCAACCGAAATGGCATTTGGCGGCCCGGTCAAGGGTAATGCGCTGGTACAGACCAAGTTCTCGCCCGACGGCAGCAAAACCCGTGGCACCAACAACAACTGCGCCAACGGCTATACGCCATGGGGCACCTACCTCGCCTGCGAAGAGAACTACCTCAATGTGATCAGCCGTGCCGACGGTGACGATGCCAAGCGTACGCCCAAGGAAGTCGTCGCACTCAAACGCTACGGTCTGCCTCAGAAACGCACGTCGCCTTATGCCTGGGAAAGCGCCGGCACTGATGATCTGTTCGCCCGCTGGACGTCTTCGGCCACCGGCCTAACAGCCATGGACGACTACCGCAACACCATCAACACCTTCGGCTGGGTGGTCGAGATCGACCCGTTTGCCCCCGACTCCACGCCGGTTAAACGCTCGGCACTCGGCCGCTTCAACCACGAAGGCGCGTGGCCGGCGCCGGCCGTAGCCGGCCAGCCCATCGTGATCTACTCCGGCGACGATGCGCGCAACGAATATATCTACAAATTCGTCTCCAAGGCGCTGTGGGACCCCAAAGACGCCAACGGAGGCCTGGCGGCAGGCGCCAAGTATCTGGACGAGGGCATGCTCTACGTCGCCAAGTTCAACGCCGATGGATCGGGCCAGTGGCTGGAGCTGACTTTCGGCAAGAACGGCCTGAACAGCAGTAACGCTACCTACGCTTTCGCCGATCAGGCCGACGTGGTGACACACTGCCGCCTCGCAGCCGACGTCCTTGGCGCGACCAAGATGGATCGCCCGGAATGGGGCGCGGTCAATCCGCTCAACGGCGAGGTCTACATGACTCTGACCAACAACAGCAACCGTGTCGCCACCACGGCCACGCCGACCGGCAGCCAGCTCAAGCCCGATGCTGCCAACCCGCGCTACTACGAAGACAGCTTCATCAATCCCGACAACACGACCAAAATCAACAAGGGCAACCCCAACGGCCACATCATCCGCTGGCGCGAGGCGGGCAATAGCGTTGCCGCCACCGCCTTCGCCTGGGACATCTACCTGTTCGGCGCCCAGGCCGATGCTGCGGCCGATATCAACCTGTCGGGCCTTAGCAACGACAACGACTTCTCCAGCGCGGATGGCCTGTATTTCGACAAGCGCGGCATGCTGTGGATACAGACCGATGATGGGGCTTACACCGATGTCACCAACTGCATGATGCTGGCCGCCGTGCCGGGCAAGGTAGGTGATGGCGGCAAGGTCACCGCAGCCGGCGGCACCGCCACCATCAAGGGTGCGAGCGCAACGGCCAGCAGCGTGCGCCGCTTTCTGGTCGGCCCGAAAGACTGCGAAATCACCGGTATTGTAGTGACGCCGGATGCAAAAACGCTGTTCTTCAATGTGCAGCATCCGGGTGAAGACGGCACGCTGACGGCACCGAGCAGCGCCTGGCCGGCCAGCCAGACCGACAGCGCATCCAAAGCCCGCCCGCGTTCGGCCACGGTGGTAGTCACGCGTATTGATGGCGGCGTGATCGGCGTTTAAGTCCGCAGCAGCGTCTTCACACGCAAAAACGCCAC
>NZ_JBOFOO010000394.1:0-2947 GCF_051659485.1 Craterilacuibacter sp.
TGATAAGTATTTTGCGCCAGCAGAGCCCGCAAGCACTATCACAGCTCATGAAGATCAGCGACACACTTGCCGTTCTCAATGCCGGACGCTTCGATAGCTGGCAACGCCCCTTCTCTCCCGATAATGCAAAACAGGCGGTACTGGCTTTTATGGGGGATGTCTATGAAGGACTGGATGCCCAAGGACTGGGCGAGGAGGCATTACTATGGCTGCAAGACCACCTGCGCATCTTATCAGGGCTGTACGGCGTATTAAGACCACTGGACCTGATGCAAGCCTACCGTCTGGAGATGGGCTCCCGGCTGGCAAATAGCCGCGGCAATAATTTATACGCCTTCTGGGGAAGCATCATCACCGAAACACTCAACCAGCGTCTGGCACAAGATGCCAAGCCCGTACTGCTTAATCTGGCATCGGAAGAGTACTTCAAATCGGTCCGGCGGCAAGCGCTTAACGCCGCCATTATTACGCCGGTGTTTCAGGACAGAAAAAACGGCCAGTATAAAATCATCAGTTTTCACGCCAAACGTGCACGCGGACTGATGGTACGCTGGGCACTCGAACAGCGCCCAGCTCAAGTACAAGACCTGCGTGGATTTGATAGCGAGGGTTATGCTTTCGATGCCGCCGCCTCTAGCGAGCTCGATTGGGTATTTCGCCGCGACCAAGAGGGCTGATCACAAAAGCACCTCGTTGAGCAGACGCTCTCCACGCTCGTAGGCGCTGGCATTGGCCAGCGCCGTCTGGGCAATTGCAGCCAACGCCTCCTGGGTCAAAAAACCCTGATGCGAGGTAATCAGCACATTGGGGAAGGTCAGTAAACGCGCCAGCTGATCATCCTGTATGCAGGCAGCGGACAAGTCCTGAAAAAACACCCCCTCCTCCATCTCGTAGACATCCAGCCCGACACCGGAGAGCCCGCCGGCCTTCAGCACTTCAATCAGGGCATGGGTATCCACCAGCCCGCCGCGGCTGGTATTGATCAGCACCGCAGCAGGCTTCATGCATGCCAGTACTTTGGCATTAATCAAATGATGCGTTGCGGTACTAAGCGGCAGATGCAGGCTGAGTACGTCGCTTCGGGCAATTAAGGAATCAAAAGAGCAATAGCTAAACCCCAGACTCTCGGCCAACGCAGGCTTGGGAGCCGGATCATAAGCCAGAGTATGCATACCAAAACCGCGGGCAATACGAATTGCGGCCAGGCCAATGCGTCCTGTGCCCAACACGCCAAAAGTCTTGCCATGCAAATTAAAACCGACCAAACCATCCAGTGAAAAATTCAGTTCGCGCACCCGTGCATAAGCCTTGTGCGTACGGCGCACGACGCTTAACAACAAGGCAAAAGCATGCTCGGCGACCGCTTCCGGCGAATAGGCCGGCACCCGGGTGACAGCAATGCCATGGCTGGCACAAGCACCCAGATCTACACCATTAAACCCGGCACAACGCAAGCTCACCAAGGTGGTACCGACTGCAGCCAGATGAGCTGCGACAGCCCCATCGATACGGTCATTAACAAACGGACAAACTGCGTCAAAGTTCTGCACCAGACTCACGGTCTGGGCATCAAGACGCGACTCGAAATAGACCAGTTCATGGCCAAAAGCCGTATTGGCCAGCTCTAGTGCCTGATGGTCATAGTGCTTAGTATCGAAAACCGCGATGCGCATATCAGCCCCTTTACGGGATGAGCCACGATGGTGAGTAAAACTTTATGGTAGCAGGCCGAGCAGGATGCATGCCCCGCCAGACCTTGGCCACAGCCCGTGAACGCAAAAAACCAAGACTTACAGTGTAGGACGCTTGTTAAAGCCCTGACTGCCCTGCGAGCCAATTTCGATCACGCTTAGCTTATCGACCTGTGCCGCTACCGGCCCCTGCCTTGCCCAGCGGATAAAAGCTTCAACTGAGGCCGGTTCCCCCTCAAGCAGAATTTCAACCGTGCCATCAGAGCGGTTTCTCACCCAGCCGGCCACCCCCAGCTCCGTGCTCAAGATGATGGCACTATCACGGAAGTAGACCCCCTGGACTTTGCCGTAAATACGCAATAAACGCGCAACCATGGCACTTCCTTCCTGTTGCAGAGCCCCGGAAACTAGGGTGACACCATAAACAAAATTCTTAACTTGACAGGCTAGCCCGCTTGCCCGGCACTGTTGTCGAAATGCCTCATCACGCTATAGCATGCATCATGCGCGGGCTGGAAAAAAATTTGGGCCGCTATTGAAGCGGCCCTATTCTTGACTAAACGATTCCGGTAAAACCCGCAATATACCCGCCACGCGGCACAATAATGACTTACAGATAAAAATTACCACTAAAATTCATTTGCAACATTAAGTCACTATATCAGTTTAGTGGCTGGCATTCAGGTAAGCATCTGCCGGATAAACTGCGCTTTCTATCCCTGTCATCGAACGAAAAGTCACCTGAAGCTTACGACCAACCGGTTCAACGTCCAGTACCTCGTAACAATCAATTTCGCCATTATTCTTGTGCTCATGAATCTGCGAACCAGGCTTCAGCTGGCTTACTTTTATCATCATTGCTTTGTCCTTTTTATCAAAAATTTCCATTAAAAATACCCTTCACTCTATATAAAAATAATTAATTATTATCAGTAAATACTAAATAACATTTATCGTCAATACCACTATAGCATTCATTAATGACGAAACTATTAATTACCCAAAAAGGAAACGCCCTATTAGCAAAAAATGCCAACAGGGCGTCAAATACCTAGCAATAACCGCAATCAGCCTACACGCATCCCCGGCTGTACGCCTTCGTCAGCATCCAGCAAGAACAGGCCTTGGCCATCTTCCACGCCCGAGCCACAGACGATCATGCCGGCCGATACTCCAAAGCGCATCTTGCGTGGTGCCAGATTGGCGACCACCACGACATGACGGCCGATCAACTTCTCCGGCTCGCCATACGCCTT
>NZ_JBOFOO010000395.1:0-2911 GCF_051659485.1 Craterilacuibacter sp.
CGGCTTCCGAGGTGGCAGTACCGATCACGATGGCGCCTTCACGGGCCAGTGTATCGGCAATGGCAGCGCCAATGCCGCGCGATGCACCGGTCACCAGTGCCACTTTACCTTTCAAGCTCATTCCATTCCCCTTGTGGCAGGTCAGACAAGTTCGCTACGCGCGGCTTCCAGCGCGGCGACATCGGTCAATGCAAGGCAACGCACGCTGCTGTCGATACGTTTACCCAGTCCGGCCAACACCTTGCCCGGGCCACATTCGGCCATCAGCGGCAAACCATCGGCAACCAGCTGCTGCACCGTCTCGGTCCAGCGCACCGGGCTATACAATTGCCGCGTCAGTGCATCACGGATCTGGTCGGCATCGCCATAGCTGATTACGTCGGCATTGTGCAGCACCGGAATGGCCGGCGTATTGATATGCACGCTTTTGAGCGCCTCGGCCAGACGCTCGGCAGCCGGACGCATCAATGCGCAATGCGAAGGCACCGACACCGGCAAAGGCAGGGCACGTTTGGCACCCTTGTCTTTACACAAGGCCATGGCACGCTCGACAGCGGCCTTATTGCCGGCAATCACCACCTGCCCCGGCGAATTGAAATTCACCGGTTCGACCACTTCACCTTCGGCCGCCTCGGCACAGGCGGCGACAATATCGGCATCCGCCAGACCCAAAATAGCGGCCATCGCACCGACACCGGCCGGCACCGCCGCCTGCATCGCTTCCGCGCGCAGACGCACCAGACGGATCGCCTCGGCAAACGGCAAGGCACCGGCAGCCACCAGCGCGGTGTACTCGCCCAAGCTATGGCCCGCCACGGCCGACGGCTGCATGCCGCCCATTTCCTGCCACGCAAGGTAAGTGGCAAAGCCGGCGGCCAGCATGATGGGCTGGGTATTGACGGTGGCATTGATGGCATCGGCCGAGTCGGCGACCAGCATCCCCCACAGATCAACCGACAAGGCATCGGAAGCCTCGTCAAAGGTATGCCTGACAACCGGCAAGCTATCGAGGCCGGCCATCATGTTCAGGCTCTGCGAGCCCTGCCCGGGGAAAACAAAAGCAAAAGCCATAGGAGTTTATCCCTTTGAATTATCGCGCCAGTCGCGCACTGCCGGCCGGCCTCTACCATTGCTGCGGCAAAGGCCGAACAGGCTCAATACGTCAGCAATACCGCACCCCAGGCAAAACCGCCGCCTATGCCTTCCAGCATCACGGTCTGGCCACGCTGGATGCGGCCATCGCGTACAGCGGTGTCCAGCGCCAGCGGAATGGAGGCGGCCGAGGTATTACCCTGCTCCGGCAGCGTAACGATCACCCGTTCCATCGGCAGTTTCAAATGCTTGGCAGTCGACTCGATAATGCGCAAATTGGCCTGATGCGGCACCAGCCAGTCAACCTCGCTCTGCGCCACACCAGCCTCGGCAAGCGTCTTGCTGGCGATATCGGCCAACGCCTTGACCGCAAACTTGAAGACGGCAGGTCCATCCATAAACAGATAAGGCATGCCCTGAATCTTGCCGCCGGAAATCTGTGCCGGTGTATTCAGGATATCCTTGTAGCGGCCATCAGCGGCCAGTTTGGCGTGGCGCAGACCCGGCGTCTCGCTGGCACCCAGCACCACTGCACCGGCACCATCACCGAACAGCACGCAGGTACGGCGGTCTTCCCAATCCAGAATACGGGTCAGCACTTCGGCGCCTATCACCAGCGCCTTCTTGGCCAGACCGGCCTTGATATAAGCATCGGCAGTGACGAGTGCGTACATAAAGCCGGCACATACTGCCTGCACATCAAAAGCCGGGCCACCGTGGATACCCAGCTTTTCCTGTACCAGACAGGCAACACTGGGGAACACCATATCCGGCGTGGTGGTCGCGACGATAATCAGATCGATCTCGTTGCGGTCAATACCGGCACTGGCAATGGCCGCTTCGGCTGCATGCAGCGCAAGATCACTGGTTTTTTGCTCGGGGTCGGCAATGCGACGCTCGCGAATACCGGTGCGGGAGACGATCCATTCATCGGTCGTCTCCACCCGTTCGGCCAGCATCGCATTGGTCAGCACCGTAGAAGGCAGATAACTGCCGGTGCCAAGAATGCGGGAATAAATCATATTATACGGGAACCTGACTCGCTGCCGCCTCGGTGCGCTGTCTGTTCTCTTGGTGCAGCGCGACCTGGTCGGTAATGTGGCCTATCACATCGGAGTCGACTTCCTCGCAAGCCTGCTCCAACGCAAAACGGAATCCTATCGCGTCGGTTCCACCATGGCTTTTGACCACAATGCCCCTTAATCCCAGCAGACTGGCGCCATTGTAACGACGGGTATCGACGCGTGCCTTGAAGTGCTTGAGTACCGGCATGGCTGCCAGTGCGCACAGACGCGTCCACCAAGTGCGGGTGAACTCTTCACGCAGGAAAACGGAAATCATGTGCGCCAGACCTTCGGAGGTCTTGAGCGCAACATTGCCGGTAAAGCCGTCGCATACCACCACATCTACTGTCCCCTTGTAGATATCGTCGCCTTCGACATTACCGTAAAAATTCAGCTCGGAAGCCCGGAACAGTTCGGCGGCCAGCTTGATATTGCCGGTACCCTTAATCTCTTCGGACCCGATATTCAGCAAGCCCACACTCGGGCGAGCTTGATGCGACACGCTGGCGACCAGTTCGGCCCCCATGATGCCGAATTGCAGCAGTTGTTCCGGCGTGCAATCGACGTTGGCGCCCAAGTCCAGTACACAGCTGGCACCACGCACGGTGGGCATCAGCTTGGCAATGGCGGGACGGTCGATACCGGGAATGGTTTTCAGGACAAATCTGGCGGTTGCCATCAAGGCACCGGTATTACCGGCGGAAACACACGCCTGCGCGCGGCCTTCCTTGACCAGATTGATAGCCACCCGCATT
>NZ_JBOFOO010000396.1:0-3024 GCF_051659485.1 Craterilacuibacter sp.
GGTGATCATGTATTAAATGTTTAATACATTACGCCTAATTCAGCACCATACACCCATCCAATTGGTGATGCACGACTCCACACTCCCGCCTACTCTTGAAGCAGATCATGCCGTTATATTCCGGCCAGCAATCGTGCAGTCACCAAAGACACTACGCAGAGGAATCCATCATGCTGGAACTTCGCCCAGCTAGCCAGCGCGGCCAGTCCGCCCTTAACTGGCTTCAATCCCGCCATACCTTTTCGTTCGGCCATTACCACGACCCGGCACACAGCGGCTTCTCCGATCTGCTGGTGATCAACGACGCTACCGTAGCGCCAGGCCAGGGTTTCGGCACCCACCCGCACCGCAATATGGAGATTTTTTCCTACAGCGACAAGCGCGGCAAACTGCGGTTGATTATTGCTCCCGAAGAAGCCAGCGATGCGCTGCCGGTGTATCAGGATATTCGTGTCTATGCCGGTCTGTTTGACGGAAACGAATGCGCCAGCCTGAGTATTGGCGGGCGCTACGCCTATATCCATATGGCCAAAGGCAGTGCCGAAATTAATGGTCAGCGCCTTTACGCCGGCGACGGTGCCCGCGTGCGCGACGAGAATACGTTGACGCTTAGCCACGGCAGACAAGCCGAAGTATTGGTCTTCGACCTGCGTCCGAATGAATAGCCGCCAGCTAAAAAACGATGACAGGCCAAGCCACCGATAAATTTGTAAGCGGATCTACACCGCTTCAGTCACATTTTCGCTTGCGCTTTCTTTGCTTGAGTTGCCGGACAAGATAAGCCCGCCACAACAAACGAACCATGACATAGCCGGTAATGGCGAAACTAAGCCCCAGCGCCGGCACCCCCACTAGCAGCGGCAAACCCAAAGACTGACACCAGCTCAAAAAACCGGATAGCCAGGCACCGAAATCCAGACCCTGCAGTTCGGGCGGTGCAGAAATGGTGATCGCCGTGCCATTGATGCCCAGCAGGAAACGGCCATACTGATACGCCAGCCAGTACAAGGGCAAATAAGTAAAGGGGTTGGTGTATAGCGTAGTTGCCAGCGCCACCGGCAAATTGGCACGCAGCAACAGCGCCAGCAAGGCAGAAGCCAGCATCTGGGTCGGCCCTGGCATCAGGCCGGAAAAAAGCCCGATAGCAAAGGCCAGTGCCACCTTGCGCCGGCCCCACGTCCAGTAGGCTGGCTTATCCAGCCATGGCGCAAACGGACGCAGGTAGCGATTAGCAAAAACCACCTCGCGCCCAGGCATATATTTATGAAAAAAGTGTCTCAACAGATCAATTTCCAATAACTTCAAATATTTAAAATATCGTCCATCACCGCACGCCTCACCGTTTGTACGGTATGCGTCCGGCCGCCCCACCTTGTCAAACAGGGTGCGGGCGGTTAGTGCTTGAGGCGCAGCAGTTCGACGAGGCGGCTGTTCGGCCAGACAAAACGTTTTTCAAGCGTGTCTTTCAGCCAGGCCAAGGGCTCTACGCCATTGAGCCAATCGCTACTGCGGCACAAGCCGCACCGGAGACACCGCACACAAGTACGCGGCAAACATTGAACGCGGGCAGCCTCTGCCCGCGTTCGTCGCCACTCGGCGATCAGGCCGGACAAATGCCTTGTACGCCATCGCCAGCGGGAAAGTGCAGTATGAAACAGGTCTGGCCGCCCGCAGAAGTGACCTCGATACAGCCACCATGCAACTCGACGATAGAGCGGGTAATCGCAAGCCCAAGCCCGGCGCCATCCGACTCGCCAGCCTCCCGCGCAGGGTCGCCCCGAAAAAACCGGTCGAACAGCCGAGGCAAGTTCGCCGCAGGAATGTCGGCACCTGCATTGCAGATGCTAATCGTGACCTTGCCGCCCTGCTGCCGAATCTGCACATGGACCACGCTGCCCGCGTCCGCGTAACGCAAGGCGTTGGACAACAGGTTGCTCAGTGCGCGACGCAGCATCAGGCGATCCCCGCGAACCTGCCCGCTACCCAGCAGGGTGAAGCGGATACCCTGTTCCTCCGAGAGAGCATCGTAGAACTCGAACAGCGCAGCGACCTCCTCCTCAACGGCCATCGGCTCGCTGCCGGGCAATACCAGCCCATTCTCCGCCTTGGCAAGAAACAGCATGTCGGACACCGTGCGTGCCAGCCGCTGGAACTCCTCGGCGTTGGACGCCAGAATGTCCCGGTACTCATCTCTCGTGCGCGGTTGGGTGATCGCCACCTGCGTTTCGGTCAGCAGGTTGCTGATCGGCGTACGCAGTTCGTGCGCCAGATCGGACGAAAACGCTGACAAGCGGCGAAAATCGGCCTGCAAGCGGCTCAGCATCGCGTTCAGCGACTCGGCAAGGTCCGCCATCTCCAGCGGCACCGACTCCACCGGCATCTGGGCGTCCAGACGCTGGCCGGTGATCGCCTGTGCACGCGCCTTCATCGTACGCAAAGGCGAGAGCGCATTGTACGCGCCCCACCACGCCAGCAAGCCGCCCAGCAAGGCGGATAGCAGGATATAGACCGCCAGCGAGCGGCCAATGTCATGCATGAAATGGCGGTGTGTATCGGTATTGATCACGGCGCAGATATTCACCTCCCGTCGGTTGGCATCTGTTCTGCAAATGCCGTAATACCCCTGCCCCGCGTCTTTCCATGCCGCCGACTGCCCGCTGCCTTGTGCCGCCAGCCGTCCAAAATTGAAAGCCGATGTACCGGCCGAGGTATAAAGCACCTTTTGACCCTTCCGGATCTGCACATACAAGCCGCGATGATTCTGCAGCACGGTATCCAGCCTGTCAGCGACAATACCCTGCCCCGCAGGCCCTGCAATAACCTCTTGCACCAGCAGGATCTTGTTCTCCAGCGTTTCGGAATCCAGCTCGGTGAAATGGCGATCGACCAGTACGCCGGCCAGTACCCCCATACCGACCAGCAATAACGTGGTGACCAGCGCGTACAGCAGGGTCAAGCGGGCGGTCAACGACAGCGGCCGCTTCACGCGGGCAGCTCCGGCACTTCCAGTACGTAACCCATCCC
>NZ_JBOFOO010000397.1:0-4084 GCF_051659485.1 Craterilacuibacter sp.
GTGGTCTTGTCGTGCGCGCCGGTGCTGGCGATGTATTCACACACCTTGAGGAAGGCATCTTTGGGTGTGCCGCAGATGTTTTCCACCACGTCGGGCGTATAGCGGGCTACGTGCTCGCGCATCAGGTTGATGACGCAGCGCGGATCGGCCAGCGTGTCGTCGCGCTTGGCAAAGCCTTGTTCGTCCAGCTGATAGCTCCAGCTGGCCTTGTCGTATTTCTTGGTGGTCGCATCCCAGCCGGAGAACAGGCCTTCGTCGAAGCCGAAATCCGGATTCACCAGCAGCGCCGCGTTGGTATAGGCGAGCGTGTATTCCTTGTTGTACGCGCCTTTTTCCAGCAGGTAGCGGATCACGCCCGACAGGAAGGCGATATCGGTACCGGTGCGGATAGGAGCGTAGTAATCCGCCACCGACGCGGTGCGCGTAAAGCGCGGGTCGATGACCAGTATTTTCGCCTTGTTGCGGGTTTTGGCTTCCAGCGCCCAGCGGAAACCTACCGGGTGTGCTTCGGCTGCATTGCCGCCCATCACCACGATAAGATCAGCGTTCTTGATGTCGACCCAATGATTGGTCATCGCACCACGGCCAAATGAAGGGGCAAGACTTGCCACCGTCGGACCGTGTCAAACGCGCGCCTGGTTGTCGACTGCCAGTATGCCCAGCGAGCGCACGAACTTCTGTGTCAGCCAGCCGGTTTCATTGCTCGAGGCCGAGGCGGCAAGAAAGCCCGTGCTCAGCCAGCGGTTGACGGTGACACCGTCGGCATTCTTCTCGACAAAGTTGGCATCGCGGTCGGTCTTGATATGGCGCGCGATACGGCTGTATGCCTCGTCCCACGAGATGCGTTTGAATTCCGTGCTGCCCGCTTCGCGTACTTCGGGGTACTTGAGGCGGTTGGGGCTGTGCACGAAGTCGAGCAGGCCGGCACCTTTGGGGCATAGTGCGCCGCGGTTGACCGGGTGATCGGCATCGCCTTCGATATGGATAATGTCGGATTTGGCGTTCTTGGCACCGTCGCCAAGGCTGTACATCAGGATGCCGCATCCTACCGAGCAGTAGGGGCAGGTGTTCCGCGTTTCGCTGGCACGCAGAAGCTTGTAGCTTCTGACATCGGCCATGGCTATACCCGGGGTAAAGCCGAGTGCCGCGATCGTGGTACCTGCCATGCTGCCACCGCACAGTTTGAAAAACTGTCGTCTGCTGACTTGCATGGGTGAACTCCGGGTTAGCGTAGTTTGGAACGTAAGTCGTATTTTATTGGATAATCTATTGTTTCTTTAATAAACACGTTTTATGTGTGGGTATTATGACATCCATTGAAGATCAGCTCAAATCAATAAATCTTGAGAGTTTTACTGTAGCTGAAACTTCAAGTGAAGTTAGCTTGCAAAGCTTGCCGGATCAAGGTTTACGCGAGGATAGCCTGGCGTGTGAAGTGCCGGTGGCGCTGGTGTATAACGGCATCTCGCAGGCGGTAATGATGGCGACGCCCGAATGGCTGGAAGATTTTGCATTGGGTTTTTCGCTGGCTGAAGGTATTGCGGCCATGCCGTCCGAGATCTACGACATCGAAGTGCACAAGGCTTGCCGTGGCTTTGAGGTGCATATCGAACTGGCTAGCGCCCGTTTTTCCGCACTCAAGGTCAGGCGGCGGCAGATGGCGGGGCGCACGGGCTGCGGCCTGTGCGGCGTGGATGAACTGGATGCGGTGTTTCGCAGGCAGGCCGTTTTGCCATTTACCCAAACGATAAGCTGGCATGAGATCAATGCTGCGGTGTGCGCGATACGGGATGGACAGGTGCTGGGGCAATTGACCGGCGCGACCCATGCCGCAGCTTGGGTCGGTGCTGGCGGGCAACTGCAGGCTATCCGCGAGGATGTGGGGCGGCATGTGGCTCTGGACAAGTTGTTGGGCTGGCGCGCGCGTAACGGTGCCCTGGCCGGGGCTGCGTTGCTGACCAGCCGCGCCAGTTTCGAAATGGTGGAAAAGGCCGTGAGCTGCGGGGTGGAGATTCTGCTGGCCATGTCGGCGCCAACGGAACTGGCAGTCAGGATGGCTGAGCAATATGGTTTGACCTTGCTGGGTTTTGTTCGCCCGGGCCGCGCCAATATCTATAGTCATGGCAAGCGGATTTTGTCGGCTTAAGCCTGTGTGAATGCTGCGACGCGCAAGTTTTCCGATTTTATCATGCGTTTGGTATTGCTTTTGGATCGAAGATATGGCCAGAATCAAGGCTCGACATTCAACCTCAAGAACAAGTCAGCATGGCACTCATCGTACAAAAGTACGGCGGCACTTCAGTGGGCTCGACCGAGCGCATCAAGAACGTCGCCAGGCGTATCGCCAAGTGGAAAGCGCAGGGGCATGATCTGGTCGTGGTTTTATCGGCCATGAGCGGTGAAACCAACCGCCTGATTGCTTTGGCCAAAGAAATTCAGGAAACCCCGGACCCGCGTGAGCTCGATGTGATCGTGTCCACCGGCGAGCAGGTCACCATCGGCCTGTTGGCGATGGCGTTAAAAGAAATCGGTCTCGAAGCCAAGAGCTATTGCGGCTGGCAGGTCAAGCTGGTGACCGATAGCGCGCACGGCAAGGCACGCATTTCATCGATTGATGAAGGCGTGATGCGGGCCGATCTGGATGCCGGCCGTGTCGTGATCGTGGCCGGTTTTCAGGGCGTGGATGAAAACGGAGCCATCACGACGCTGGGGCGTGGCGGCTCGGATACGTCGGCGGTTGCGCTGGCGGCTGCTTTGAAAGCGGACGAGTGCCAGATCTACACGGATGTCGATGGTGTCTATACCACAGACCCGCGCGTCGAACCCGAAGCCCGCCGCCTGAAGACCATCACTTTTGAAGAGATGATAGAGTTGGCGAGTCTGGGTTCCAAGGTATTGCAGATCCGCTCGGTGGAATTCGCCGGCAAGTACAAGGTAAGGCTGCGTGTGCTCTCCAGCTTCGAAGAAGAGGGTGAAGGTACGCTGATCACGTTTGAGGAAGATGAAAGCATGGAACAAGCCGTCGTAGCAGGTATCGCCTTTGATCGCAATGAAGCACGCATCAACGTCAAGGGTGTACCGGACCGTCCGGGTATTGCCTACCAGATTCTGGGGCCGATAGCGGATGCCAATATCGAAGTGGACATGATCATCCAGAATGTGGGTGACCATGGCGCGACGGATTTTTCGTTTACCGTGCCGCGTGGCGAATACAACAAGGCCTTGTCCATCCTGCGCGATATGCAGACCCATGTCGGTGCTGCCCGCGTCGAAGGGGATGACAAGGTTGCCAAGATTTCTATCGTCGGTGTCGGCATGCGCTCGCATTGCGGCATCGCATCGACGATGTTCCGCACCTTGGCCGAGGAGGGGATCAACATCCAGCTGATCTCGACTTCCGAGATCAAGGTGTCGGTTCTGATTGATGAAAAGTATCTGGAATTGGCTGTTCGCGTATTACACAAGGCTTTTGGCCTCGATCAGAAAATTTCTGCTTGATAACGCTTGACAGTAAAGCGGTCGTTCATTAATATGGCGACTCGCTTGACGGAGAAATGGCCGAGTGGTCGAAGGCACACCCCTGCTAAGGGTGCATACGGGCAAAACCTGTATCGAGGGTTCGAATCCCTCTTTCTCCGCCAGCTACTGCACCTGTAGCTCAGTTGGATAGAGTATTTGGCTACGAACCAAAGGGTCGGGCGTTCGAATCGCTCCAGGTGCACCAAAGTCTCCATAGTTTAGCGGTTAGAACACTGCCCTTTCACGGCGGCGGCCGGGGTTCGATTCCCCGTGGAGACGCCAGAACAAACAAAAAAGCTGCTTTCCATTGGGAAGTAGCTTTTTTGTCATTCGCAGTATCCCCTGGTACCCCCTTTCCCTTTCGCCGTATTTGTCGTTTTCCTCGCATTAGCTATGGTTTGGCTGTATTTATTCCTGATCATCTTTAAATTTAATCGGCATAAAAATTTATTTCCTGCTTGAAATAGCACGATGCATCAAATGCAGCGTGCTATTTGTTTTGTCAGGCTTAATGGCATTCGTGCATTCCCCGTCTAAGCTTGTTGGATAAGGGCTCGCATGTAAG
>NZ_JBOFOO010000398.1:0-1284 GCF_051659485.1 Craterilacuibacter sp.
CCGCGTCGTGATTATCGAAAGCCAGCTGCCAGTCGCCGGTCAGCAAGGCCATGCCGCGCTCGAAGCCTTCGGCCCAGTCATTCCCGCATACCACACCATTTTCATCGGCATCCAGCCATGGATAAAACGCCTCCCCGCCTTCCACTGTGCGTGCGATATCCAGCCAATGCCCGCTGACCAGCGCCATAAAGGCATCCAGCGCCTTGGTACCGGAAAACGAGGTTTCATCCTCATATGCCGCCCCCAGAATCATGGGCAGGCATTCGGCCGGGCGAATGACTTCGGGGCCGGCGATCAGGGCGGCAAAAAATCCGTCCAGCGTTTCCAGGCTCATCGCGCCTTGCGCGTGAAAGGCAGACAGGGTGGCCGACAGGCGTTGGTAATCGCTGTCGCTCAGGGCTTGATGGCTCATGGCTTGATTCCCGTAACAGGTGCAAAACGCCATTATCCGCCAAGCGCGGGAACAGGCACAGTGCAAATAACACTACTGCATTTAAGCTTGATTACATAAAATACCGGCAACAAATGGCAGCCACCTTATGTTTCCCCTGCGTTCGCAGCCGGCTTGCCCTGCCATTTACCGACTCGCCCGGACTTTTCTGCTGCGCGCACATGCCCAGAAAATGCCATGAAATGCAAAACCATGCCCACACAGCAGCAAATGCGCTTCAACAGCAACGAACGGATCATCAGCAAGACCGATCTCTCCGGCCGGCTGAGCGATGTCAACCGCCTGTGCATGCAGGTCTGCAATGATGTCGACATTCACGCCGGCAGCGTATTGCGGACTGTCCGCCTGTTTGTCTGAGATGCGTTTCATCGGCGTGGATTCACCTCGGCCCCCGCTATGCGTAAGCCCATCACCGCTGCGCGGGGTGAACTGCAGCAAGGGAAACTGGTGGAGAAGGCTGGATTCTATCGGTTCAGCCTTTAGAACCCCGAAGCTGAGCATTTTTCTGCATCCTGATGAACATCACCGCCTCTGCCCGCTTCGCCCCCAAAGATGCCCTGCGTGCCTTGGGTGAGCATGAGTTCAGCAAGGATGCTACATCCGGCCAAGCGGGACGCGCAGATCAGTGCGTATGGCTCCTGCCGGGTGCCGCATCCATTGTCAGCAATGTGCTGCCGTCTTACGGCTAAAAAAAGCCGCCATCCATAAAACGGATCGCGGTTTTTTTGCATGGCACGCCCTTAGCGCGGCAAACGGGCTTTCCTCATGCCGTTCAGGCTTGAGGAAAGCGAGCGTTTTTATTCATCCACCGGCTTGCCTGCTGCTGCCTCGGC
>NZ_JBOFOO010000399.1:0-3040 GCF_051659485.1 Craterilacuibacter sp.
GCCAGACCCAGAATAATGGCGTGGTCGGTACAGTGCCCCTTGCCGGTCAACGCCAGCGAACCGAAGCAGTCGACCTTGACACGGGTGGCCTGATTGAAATGGCCGGTTTCCTTGAGCGAGCCCAGGAACATATGGCCGGCTTTCATCGGGCCAATGGTGTGCGAACTGGAAGGGCCAACGCCGATTTTGTAGATATCCGCCATGCTAAACATAGTGTGTCCTTTTTCTTGATCGGGCCAGCCTCATAAGGCTGCACCCGCTCCAGCCGCCAATTTGCGCCGCAGCAACTGGCAAAATGTCTGGTTTAAAGTTTTGATGCTACAAGCGCCCAATACACGGGGCATCAGGCGCTAGGAGAAATACGGGCCGCCCCGACAACAAGGCGGCACCGGCTTATTAGAATGCCAGCGAGTAGAAGATGGCCGAGATGGCAATCAGACCGATGGCAGCAACAAAGATATTGCTGAATTTGCCAGCATACTTCTTCATCGCAGGGACTTTGCGGATGGCGTACATCGGCATCAGGAACAACAGCACGGCAATCACCGGGCCACCCAGATTTTCAATCATGCCCAGAATATTCGGGTTAAGCGTAGCCACCATCCAGGTGGTCACGATCATGAATACGGCAGTGAAACGATCCAGTTTGGCGGTTTCGATGGTCTTGCCACGTTGACGCAGTTCCTTGATCACCAAGCCATTAAAGCCTTCTTTGGCGCCCAGATAGTGACCGAAGAACGACTTGGAAATAGCCACGATGGCAATAATAGGGGCAACCCAGGCAATAACCGGGTTATCGAAGTGGTTGGCCAGATACGACAGAATGGACAGGTTCTGTTCTTTGGCTTGCATCAGATCCGCAGGCGACAGGCTCAATACGCAGCTGAATACAAAGAAGAACACCGACACCACCATCATGATGTGCGCACGGCTCAGCGTACGGTTGGATGCTGCATCTTCACATCCTGGGTGCAACTTCTTCTGGTCAACGGCAAACGACGAAATGATAGGCGAGTGATTGAACGAGAACACCATCACCGGAATCGCCAGCCACAGGGTTTTCCAGAACGCGCCACCCGTTACGGCAGTACTAAAGCTGCCGGCGTGGTCGATCATCGAGCTATTCCAGTGTGGCACCAGATACAGCGCCAGCAGCATCAAGGCAGCGACAAAAGGGAAAACCAGGATGCTCATCGCCTTAACGATGAAAGCCCCGCCCAGACGCACCACCGACATCAATGCCAGAATCAGGCACAAGGCAAAGATGCCGCGGGTCACGATGTCGGTACCCAGTTGCAGGCCGAACTGGTGGGTCAGGAAAGACATCACCGTATTGGTGATCGCCACGCTATACACCAGCAAAATCGGGTAGATGGCAAAGAAATACAGCAAGGTAATCAGCTTGCCGGCGGTCAGGCCGAAATGCTCTTCCACCACTTCGGTGATGTCCCCATCACGGGTCGAGCCGGACAGGACAAAGCGGTTCAGGCCACGGTGGGCAAAGTAAGTCAGCGGCCATGCCAGCACCAGCATAACCAGAAGCGGCCACAGGCCACCAATACCGGCGTTGATAGGCAGAAACAGCGTACCGGCACCGACCGCCGTGCCATACAGGCCCAGCATCCAAGTTGTATCCTGACGGGTCCAGGTCGGCTTAGTGCCGGCAGTCTGTGCATCCTGAACCGTAGTTTCAGGCGTATAAACGGTGGATTGAGACATTCTTGTCTTCCTTGTTTTCAAATCGAATAGCAAAGCAGATGACCACGCACACTTGCGTAGCCGTTAAAAATTCAAGCAGTCACAGCACTATCGCCATGAGCAGCATCTTTCAAATAGCGGTAGAGCGTAGGCTCGGAAATCAGCAGCAAATGAGCCGTTTTGGCGATGAAACCCTTCACCAGAAACACCCCCTTGTGCTCCAGCTCGCTGACGATGGCCCGCTTCTGCTGACTACCCAGCTCGGCCGGTGACGGATATGCCGCCATGACCTTGCTGATAATGTCGTCACCCAGACCTTCCACCGAATGCACGGAAGATTCCTCGCCATGCGCATCCTGATCGTGACGGAAGTGCATCTGCAACACCTCGACCGCACGCTGCAATTCATGATCGTTGCTGTTAAGGCAAACCATGGCGCGGGCCTTGCCCCTCTCATCACAAATCAGCAAGCTGGAAGAGCGCATACGCTGACCATCGACCAGCTTGCCCGGGTAATTGGTACGAAACGAGGGGCCGTCGCCACTCTGGAATTCATTCAACAAACGCAACGCCATGTCGGTGGCGGGCGCCCCCACCTCCCGTCCGGAAATAGCATTCCGGATGATGCATAGCGACTGATCAAGATCAGCCATGTCATGCACCGCAACCTCTGTACGCTCTCCCAACATCTGGGACAGGAAATCAGCCAGAACAGCCAGATCAACAGTGACGCGCATAATAGAATTTTCTCCCGCTAATAATTTTGCAGCGATTCTACTTTCGTTTTCGAACTTTGCAAGCACATATCGGTACATCACATGATTCTAATCAACATTTCGCTAATATTTTGCCGTTCACACACTATTTAGCGACCATTAGCTATTGATTTTTATTATTTAAATGCTATGAGCCTCAAAAAAATATCCGGAAATTTGCAAAGAATTTTCCATAAACCAAAAAAGCAAGCACATAGGCTCACCGGCATGCATTAGCAAAAAACAACAAAAAGCATAAATAAAGCAACAAAACTTAAATAATAAGCAGCACATAGCGCATGCGAACCATAAGCCGCACGCCCAAGCAGGCACAGTGGGGCGCAGCACCTGGCTGCTGTGGTACACTCGCGCGCAACATCTTCATTTATTTGCCAGCAAAAACTGCCGCACCGCGCTAGCGTGCCGCGTGTCTATGCTGGCATTTCATATTGATAAGCGTGCACACCATGAAAAAGGTTTACATCAAGACATTCGGCTGCCAGATGAATGAATACGACTCCGACAAGATGGTCGACGTACTCGCCGGCAACGAAGCCACTATCAAGACCGACAGGCCGGAAGAAGCG
>NZ_JBOFOO010000400.1:0-2462 GCF_051659485.1 Craterilacuibacter sp.
CTGCAAACAATGTCCGCCCGACAGCAACAACCCTACCCAAGACAAGGCTATGTCAATGAAAATCAACAAAATTCCATGAAAAAATGTAGCATTTCTGGCACAATGCGCGCCTTGCCGAATTAAAGCCCAGCCATGACCGACGTCATCACCACACCGATCCATACCCTGCGTTCGAATAAAAAACACCATAGCGCCCCCGTCCTGCCGATGAGCCGCATCGAAATGAAGCAGTTGGGCTGGAACGCGTGCGACATCATTCTGGTGACCGGCGATGCCTACATCGACCACCCCAGCTTCGGCATGGCACTGATCGGCCGTCTGCTGGAAGATCAGGGCTTCAAGGTCGGCATCATCAGCCAGCCCGACTGGCATTCGGCAGAAGACTTCAAGCAGCTGGGCAAGCCGCGGCTGTTTTTCGGCGTATCGGCCGGCAATATGGACTCGATGGTCAACCACTACACCGCCGACCGCAAGCCGCGCTCGGACGATGCCTATACGGCCGGCGGCGAGGCCGGCAAACGCCCGGATCGGGCGATGGCGGTGTATGCACAGCGCTGCCGTGAAGCCTATCCCGGCACCGACATCATGGTCGGCGGCATCGAGGCCTCTTTGCGCCGTATCGCCCAATATGATTACTGGAGCGAAAAAGTACGCCAGTCGGCACTGGTCTACTCCAAGGCCGACATCCTCCTGTTCGGCAACGCCGAACGGGCACTGGTCGAGATTGCGCACCGTTCCGCTGCCGGTGAACGGCTGGCCGACATCCGCGACGTACGCGGTACCTCCTTTATGGCGCCCTATGGCTGGGTACCGGAAGGCTGGGTGGAAATGGATTCGAGCACGGTGGACGTACCCGGCCGCGTCGACAGCCATATCAACCCCTATGTCGACACCACACAGGCAAGCGAATCAGCCTGCGACAGCAGCGCAGCCCCCGAGGCGGTCAAAACCATACGCATTGTCAGCCGCGAAGAGCGACTGGCGGCGCGCCGTGCCGAACGCGCCAAGACCGTGATCCGCATCCCGGCTTTCGAAGCCGTGGCCTACGATCCGGTACTGTATGCCCACGCCAGCCGCACCCTGCACCTGGAATCCAACCCCGGCAATGCCCGCGCACTGGTACAAACCCACGGCGAACGCGATGTCTGGATGAACCCGCCGCCGATTCCGCTGACCACGCCGGAAATGGATTATGTATACGGGCTGGACTACGCGCGCAACCCGCACCCGTCCTATGGCGACGCCAATATTCCGGCGTGGGAAATGATCCGTTTCTCGGTCAATATCATGCGTGGCTGCTTTGGCGGCTGTACCTTCTGCTCGATTACCGAACACGAAGGCCGCATCATCCAGAGCCGCTCGGAAGCGAGCATTCTGGGGGAAATAGAAGAAATCCGCGACAAGACCGCAGGCTTTACCGGCCATATCTCGGATCTGGGCGGCCCGACAGCCAATATGTACCGCCTGACCTGCAAAGACGAGAAGATCGAGGCCTCATGCCGCCGCCTGTCATGCGTCTACCCTGACATCTGCGAGAACATGAATACCGACCATGGCCCGCTGATCCAGTTGTACCGCAAGGCGCGTACCCTGCCCGGCGTCAAGCGCCTGACCATAGGCTCGGGCGTGCGCTACGATCTGGCGGTACGCTCGCCCGAGTACGTCAAGGAACTGGTGACCCACCACGTCAGCGGCTACCTCAAGATTGCGCCGGAACATACCGAACACGGCACGCTGTCCAAGATGATGAAGCCGGGCATAGGCAGTTACTACCGTTTCAAGGAACTGTTCGAGCGTTACAGCAAACAGGCAGGCAAGAAACAGTATTTGATCCCCTACTTTATCGCCGCCCACCCGGGCACCAGCGACGAGGACATGCTCAATCTGGCGCTATGGATCAAGGACAACGGCTTCCGTCCGGATCAGGTACAGACCTTTACCCCGACGCCGATGGCGCTGGCGACCACCATGTGGCACACCGGCCGCAACCCGCTGAAAAAACTGGCGCGCAGCTCGGAAAAAGTCGACGCGGTACGCGATCCGGCGCGACGCCGCCTGCACAAGGCCTTCCTGCGCTTTCACGACCCGAAAAACTGGCCGACAATACGCAATGCACTGGAAGATATGGGGCGTGGCGACCTGATCGGTAATGGCCCGCAGCATCTGGTACCCCCTTGGGGCGCCGAAGGCTGGACACAGGGCGCTAAAGGACAGGCAGCGCGCGGCGGCAATGGCACACATGGTGCGCAGGCAGCAAAACGGCCGGCACCGGCCGCACGCACTCAAGCCCCCAAGCCGGCACCACGCGGCAAAGCCCCGGCCAAACCCATGGGCCGTCCACCCAAACCGGGCAAACGCTGATCCAGCCGGCCCTGCGCATCTGGCCTAGCCACTACGCAGGGCAAATAGCCGCCCGAAATGTGAAGCGCGACATCATCACGGCGGATATAGCCATAGCCACA
>NZ_JBOFOO010000401.1:0-3014 GCF_051659485.1 Craterilacuibacter sp.
ACGGGTAGTCTGTGGTTATCTTTGCGCCTAAGCTTGAGGCATTGGATAAAAGCCAGGATATCAATATGTATTATGGTGAACGATTTAATGGTATTTCCCACCTGTTTGGCACTTTGTTTGCCGTCACCGCATTGGCGTCCTTGCTGGTAGAAGCCAATTTGCAGGGGGATGTCTGGAAAATTTTCAGCTTTTCACTGTATGGCGGCACCTTGGTCTTGCTGTATCTGGTCTCTACGCTGTACCACAGTGCACAAGGCCGGGCCAAGGCCATTTTGCAAAAGTGTGATCACTCGGCTATCTACCTGCTGATTGCCGGCAGCTACACGCCGTTTGCGCTAGTGACCTTGCGAGGGCCTTGGGGGTGGACCTTGTTTGGCCTCAGCTGGGGCTTGGCCATCTTTGGCATTGCGCAAGAGCTGACGCTGGGAAAGCGTACCCGCCTGTTATCGATGATTTTGTATGTGGTGATGGGCTGGTTGATTCTGATCGCCATGGGGCCGCTGGTGGCGGCCTTGCCTGCGGGGGGATTATTTTGGCTGGCGTTGGGCGGGGTATTTTACAGTGTGGGGATTTACTGGTTTTTGAATGACGAAAAAATTCGCCATGGCCATGGCATCTGGCATTTGTTTGTGTTGGCCGGCAGTATATGCCAGTTTGTTTCGGTGATGTTTTACGTCGCCTGAGTGCTGGATGACTAGGACTGTAACGTATACAATCGCCACTCGGGGAAAAGGCTGTGCCATGACGCAGCCGCAACATATTCGACTTAAAGAGATACATGCAGATACCCAAAGAAGTAAGACCTGAACGACCGTTATCGCCCAGCCTGGTTCGTCGAGCTACTGCCATTGTGGAATTACCCGATGGTGTACTCGTTACAGCGGTGCTGGGCGGGCGTTATTGTCTACCCGGAGGGCGTGCCGAGCGTGGCGAGTTGCGCTCTCAGGCGCTATTGAGGCAGTTGCGTGAAGAAACCGGTCTGCGTGTCAATTCCATGCTCTATCTGTTTGATCACATTACGGCCCATAACGCACATAAGGTCTATCTGTGCATAGGTCAGGGTTCGGCGCGTCCACAAGGCGAGGTGGCGAGAATTTCGGTGGTGTCTTCACCTGACTCCGAGCTGGATCTGCACACGGAGACGCGGGGCATTTTGCGCCGCTATGCCAAGCTGCGTGGTGAAGAAGGGGTCAAGAGTGAAGCGGTACGCGCTTTTCTGGCACTGGCGCGCTATATCGCCAAGGTAGACTGACCTTAGGCCGCTTCAATGTCAAAACGGCGCATTCCCGTCATGGTGAATGCGCCGTTGTTCGTTTTCCTGCCGTCGCGGATTCAGTACCCGTTTTCACCTGTGCTGGAAGGTGCGGCTTGATCTTGCGGGTTGCTGACCGCTGGCATTTCACTCGGCATTTCGATGAGTCCCAGATTGCCGCCGGTGGAAAAGGCAAATACCATCAGCACGGCAGCCAGCGGCGAGAATAACAGTATGCCGGCCAGTACCCGCATCCGGCTGACGCCGGAAATGGTGGTGAGCGCGTGCCACATCACGCTGACGCCATAAAATGCAATGGCGACGGTGGCGATATTGGCGACATCCGCCGGTAGCCAGCTGGTTAGCGGCGTAATGACCTGTACCAAGCCGGCCGCGACCAGTAGCCCGAGCAGTGAGTGTTCGACCGGGCTTTTGGCCAGACGCAGCCACCAACGCATGAATTGAGCCATTAGCAGGGTTTCTGCCGCACCAAACAGTGTGAAGAACAGCATTTTTCCTTCGATGCTGCCGCCTATTGGTGTGGCGCCCGCTGCGGCGATAATGCCCAGTAATAGCAGCACCAGACCGATCTGCCATGCCGGGTACTGGTAATGTTCGGCAGCGCGTACGCGCCAGCGCATCAGGTCCAGGCCATCATTGATAAGTGCCAGCATCTCAGTCAAAGACCACGGTTTTATTGCTGTAAGACAGCACGCGGTTATCGATGTGCCAGCGCACCGCTCGTGACAGCACGACTTTTTCCAGATCACGCCCTTTTTGTACCAGATCCTCGACATTGTCGCGGTGCGAGATGCGGGTGACCTCCTGCTCGATAATCGGGCCTTCATCCAGTTCCTGCGTTACATAGTGGCTGGTCGCGCCTATCAGTTTTACACCGCGGGCAAATGCTCGGTGATAGGGTTTGGCACCATCAAAGGCCGGCAGGAAACTGTGGTGGATATTGATCACGCGATCCGGGTAGCGCTCGACAAATTTTTCCGACAGCACCTGCATATAGCGGGCCAGTACGATAAAGTCGACGCCTGCTTCCTGCAGTAAGCGCCATTGTTCGGCCTCGGCCTCGGCCTTGTTGTCCTTGGTGACTGGTACGCAGTGGAAGGGGATACCGTTAAATTCGACAATGCGGCGGCAGTCTTCATGGTTGGAGATAATCAGCGGAATATCGCAGCCCAACTCGCCGATACGCCAGCGGTGCAATAAGTCTGCCAGGCAGTGCTCGTATTTGGACACGAAGATCGCCATCTTGGGCTTCTGCGTCGATAGCGATACATGCCACTTCATCTCGTGCTCGGCGGCTATTGGCGCAAAAGCGGCCGAGAAGCTTTCCATCGGCAGGGTAAAGCCTTCCAGTTCCCACTGGATACGCATCAGGAACAGGTTCTCGCTCTGGTCCTGATGCTGATCGGCATGCATGATGTTGGCGTTGTAGGTCATCAGAAAATTGGCGATGGCTGCGACCAGACCTTTGCTGTCCGGGCAGCTGACCAACAGGGTGGCCGACGCTTTATTTTGACTCATGGTTTTCTCTCAATAGCGTAAAGCAAATGCAAAACGCCACAGCCTGGGCTGTGGCGTGCGTGGCAGAATCAGGCTCAGGCGTGCAGATTGGCCGAATCCAGCGTGTTCTGCAACAAGGTCGCGATCGTCATCGGGCCGACACCGCCGGGAACCGGGGTGATAAAGCTTGCCCGTTCGCGCGCAGTATCAAATTCGACATCGCCACACAGCGTGCCATCGTCCA
>NZ_JBOFOO010000402.1:0-20691 GCF_051659485.1 Craterilacuibacter sp.
AGCCTGCCCGGGTGTGCACTGACCATAGGCAATTTCGATGGTGTCCATTTGGGGCACCGGAATATGTTGACCCGCTTGCGTACCGAAGCAGACCGGCGCGCCCTGCCTGTGGCAGTGCTGACCTTCGAGCCGCATCCGCGTGAGTTTTTCAGTCGCGAGACGCCGCCGGCGCGCTTGTCTACCTTGCGCGATAAGCTGGCCGAGCTGGAAGCGTCAAAGCTGGTTGATATCGTATTTGTTTATCGTTTTAATCATGCGTTTGCCCGCATGAGCGCCCAAGATTTTATTGACGATGTCTTGGTTGGCGCCCTGAATACCCGTTATTTGCTGATCGGCGATGATTTCCAGTTCGGCGCCAAGCGCAGCGGTGATTTTTCCCTGCTGCGCAGCTGCCCGCATTTTGTCACCGAGGCCATGCCCTCGGTGCTGGTCAAGGGTGAGCGCGCATCAAGTACGCTGGTGCGTGAACGCTTGGCCGCCGGAAAGCTGGATGCTGCCGAACATTTGCTGGGGCGAGCCTATCAATTGTCCGGCCGGGTGATGCATGGCCGCAAGCTGGGACGTACTTTGGGTTTTCCCACCGCCAATATTCATTTCCCGCATCGCAAGCCGGCGCTGGAAGGGGTTTTTGTGGTGGAAGCCCAGACGCAGGCCGGCGTCTGGGGCGGTGTGGCCAGCCTGGGTAAAAACCCGACCGTCAGCCAGAGTCAAGACTATAAGCTGGAAGTGCATCTGTTTGATTTCGCTGGCGATTTGTATGGCCAGCGCATGACGGTGCGCTTCCTGAAAAAATTGCGTGATGAAGCGCGCTATGATGATTTGGACGAGTTGGTAGCACAGATAGAACATGATGCTAGCAGCGCACGAAGCTATTTGAACAATTTGCAGCGAGAACAGGCATGAGCATCGATTACCGCAATACCGTCAACCTGCTGGATACGCCATTCCCGATGCGGGGCAATCTGGCCAAGCGTGAGCCCGCCTGGGTTAAGCGCTGGCAGGAAGAAAAGCGCTACGAAAAACTGCGCAAGATCTGCGCCGGGCGCCCTAAATTCGTCCTGCATGACGGCCCGCCATACGCCAACGGCGACATCCATATCGGTCATGCGGTGAACAAGGTGCTCAAGGATATTATCGTGCGTTCGCGCACCTTGTCCGGCTTTGATGCGCCTTATGTCCCGGGTTGGGATTGTCATGGTCTGCCCATTGAGCTGATGGTGGAAAAACTGCACGGCAAGGAGATTCCTGCGGCCAAGTTCCGTGAACTATGCCGTGAATACGCCAAGGAACAGATCGCGCGCCAGAAAAAAGACTTCATCCGTCTGGGGGTACTGGGTGACTGGGATAATCCTTATCTGACGATGGACTTCAAGACCGAAGCCGACATCGTGCGCACCTTGGGCAAGATCAACGACAACGGCTTCCTGTTCAAGGGCGAGAAGCCGGTGCACTGGTGTATCGAGTGCGGCTCGGCACTGGCCGAGGCGGAAGTCGAGTATGAAGACAAGGCCTCGCCGGCTATTGATGTGGCTTTTCCGGTGGCGGATGCGGCACATCTGGCCGAGGTGTTCGGTATTGCCGACGCATCCAATGCCTATGCCGTGATCTGGACCACTACGCCATGGACGCTGCCGGCCAACCAGGCTGTTTCCGTCAGCCCGACGCTGAGCTACCAGCTGTTTGACACGGTCAAAGGCAAACTGATTCTGGCCAAGGATCTGGCCGAGACTGCACTTGAGCGTTACGGCTGTGCCGGCGCCAAACTGCTGGCCGAAGTGAGTGGCGAGAAGCTGGATATGCTGCAGCTGCACCACCCGTTCTACGCGCGTCAGGTGCCGATGATTCTGGGTGATCACGTGACCACCGATGCCGGTACCGGTCTGGTGCATACCGCGCCGGCCCACGGTCTGGAAGACTTTCAGGTGGGTCGTGCCTATGGCCTGCCGGTAGAAAACCCGGTGATGGATAATGGCCGCTATACGTCGGCCACCGAAGTGTTTGCCGGTATGAGCGTATGGGAAGCCAACCCTGCCGTTGTTGCCTTGCTGGAAGAGAAGGGCGTGTTGCTGGCCAATATCAAGCTGGTGCATAGCTACCCGCATTGCTGGCGCCACAAGACGCCGATTATCTTCCGCGCCACAGCGCAGTGGTTTATCGGCATGGAAAAACCGGGCAAGGAGGGCGAAACCTTGCGTTACCGTGCCCGCCGTGCGGTGGAAAGTACGGAGTTTTTCCCGGCTTGGGGGCGTGCGCGTCTGGAGTCCATGGTCACCAATCGGCCTGACTGGTGTGTCTCGCGTCAGCGTAGCTGGGGCGTGCCGATGACGTTCTTTGTGCACAAGGAAAGCGGTGAGATGCATCCGCGCTCCGGCGCCTTGCTGGAGGAGGTCGCGCTACGCATCGAGCAGCAAGGCGTAGAAGCCTGGTTCAGCCTGGATGCCAAGGAATTGCTGGGTGACGAGGCCGAGCACTACAAGAAATTGTCCGACACGCTGGATGTCTGGTTCGACTCCGGTTCGACTCACTTTGCCGTGCTCAAGCAGCGGCCCGAGCTTGCGTGGCCGGCCGATCTGTATCTGGAAGGTTCAGACCAGCACCGTGGCTGGTTCCAGAGCTCTTTGCTGACCGGTTGCGGCACCATAGGCCGTGCACCTTACAAGCAGCTTTTGACTCACGGCTTTGTGGTGGATGGCAAGGGCCTGAAGATGTCCAAGTCCAAGGGCAATGTGGTCGCCCCGCAAAAGGTCAACGACAGCCTGGGTGCCGACATCCTGCGCTTATGGGTGGCATCGACCGATTACTCGGGCGAACTGGCTATTTCCGACGAGATTCTCAAGCGGGTGACCGAAAGCTATCGCCGCTTGCGCAACACGCTGCGCTTCCTGTTGGCCAACCTGTCTGACTTTGATCCGCTGCAGGATGCCGTGCCATTTAGCCGCCTGCTGGAGCTGGATCAGTATGCAATCCTGATGGCCAAAGAGGTACAGGACAAGGTGGCGGGTGACCAGTACAGCCGCTATGCCTTCCACCAGGCGATGCAGGAAATTGTGGGCTACTGTTCCGAGGACATGGGCGCGTTCTATCTGGATGTGATCAAGGATCGCCTGTACACCATGCAGGCCGACAGCGCCGGTCGCCGCAGTGCGCAAACCGCGCTGTATCACATCACCCGCAGCCTGCTGCTGCTGTTGCAGCCGGTATTGTGCTTTACCTCCGATGAAGCATGGCAGGTGCTGACCGGCAGCGAGGAAGAGTCGGCGCTATTCCACACCTGGCATGAATTCCCGCAGCTGGAAGCCGGTGCGGCTGAAACCTTGATGGCCAAATGGGCCCGTATCCGCGAGCTGCGCGCCCAGGTGAACAAGGATGTGGAAACGCTGCGTGGCGAGGACAAGCTGGGTTCGTCCTTGCAGGCCGAGCTCGATATTATTGCCGACGAAACGCTGTTCCCGTTGTTGTCCAGTCTGGGAGACGATCTCAAGTTTGTATTCATCGTATCGCGTGTGCGTCTGAGTGCCGGTAACGAGACCGAAGTGCGGGTGTCTGCGGCAGATCACGCCAAGTGCGACCGTTGCTGGCATTATCGTAGCGACGTGGGTACCCATGCCGGTCACGGCCATGTGTGCGGGCGTTGCGTGGACAACATCGATGGCAAGGGTGAGGTACGCCTTTATGCCTGATGTCGCCGGCGAGTCTGCGGTGAAAACCGGGCGTAGCTGTGCCGGCTGGTTTGTGCTGGCGGCTGCGATCGTGGTACTGGATCAGGTCTCCAAAACCTGGTTCAACACCGAGTTCCGCTTCGGTGAAGTGAGGGAGGTGATTCCCGACTTCTTCAACTTCACCCTATTGTATAACCCGGGCGCTGCATTCAGCTTTCTGGCCGACGCCGGTGGCTGGCAGAAGTACTTCTTTGGTCTGCTGGCGTTTGCCGTATCCGGCTGGCTGGGCTGGAATATCATCAAGCGGCGTTTTACGCCGCTGATGAATCTGGCTGCATCCTTTATCATGGGCGGTGCGATCGGTAATGTGATTGACCGCATGCTGCATGGCCATGTGATCGACTTCATCCAGTTGCACTACTACCACAGCTGGTATTACCCGGCATTCAATCTGGCCGACTCTTTTATCTGCGTCGGTGCGGTGTTGATGGTGATAGACAGCTTCAGGGCGCAGCCCTCGCGTTGAGCGTTAACCGGCCGGCTTTGCCGGCCATTTTCTTGCAGGAGAACAGGATGACGAAGACCATCATGCTGGCCAATCCGCGCGGTTTTTGTGCCGGGGTGGACAGGGCTATCGCCATCGTCGAGCGGGCGCTGGAAATATACGGGGCACCCATCTATGTCCGTCACGAGGTGGTGCACAACCGCTTTGTCGTGGAAGGATTACGCGAAAAAGGGGCCATTTTTATCGAAGAGTTGGCCGATGTCCCGGCCGGTGCCACGCTGATCTACTCGGCGCACGGTGTACCGCTATCGGTGCGGGCCGAGGCTGAGGCCAAGGGCCTGAATGTATTTGATGCGACTTGCCCGCTAGTGACCAAGGTGCATATCGAGGTCAAGCGCATGCGCGAAGCTGGTATGGACATCGTGATGATAGGCCACAAGGGCCACCCCGAAGTCGAGGGCACCATGGGGCAGGCCGATGGCGGCATGTATCTGGTCGAGAGCGTAGACGATGTTGAGCGCTTGCAGCTCAGCCAGCCTGGTGCGCTGTCTTATGTCAGCCAGACCACCTTGTCGGTAGACGAGACCCGCGACATTATCGCCGCGCTCAAATTGCGTTTTCCGGCGATTGTCAGCCCGAAAAAAGACGACATCTGCTACGCGACGCAAAATCGCCAGGATGCAGTCAAGGCCATGACCGAGCAGTGCGATTTGATTATTGTGGTGGGCTCGCCAGCCAGTTCAAACTCCAACCGTCTGCGTGAAGTTGCGGCCTTGCGTGGGGTCGAAGCCTATATGGTCGACAATGCCAGCGAGCTTGATGTTGGCTGGTTTGCCGGTAAACAGCGCGTCGGCGTCACTGCCGGTGCTTCCGCTCCCGAGGTGCTGGTGGCCGCCGTGGTCGCGGCGATCCGTCTTCAGGGCCTGGATGTGGTTGAAGAGTTGCCGGGGGTAGAGGAAAAAGTCAGTTTTCCGCTGCCGGCGGCATTACGCGCCTGAGCCTGATTATTTCGCCAGAAGCCGCCTACATGGCGGCTTTGTCGTATGCGGGGGATTGAAATGTATCCGTGCCGGCCCTACCTGTAGAGCATTGTTGACCAACTGTCCGAGACAAGCATGAGTGCACAGAAAGAAACCCTGGGTTTTCAGACCGAAGTCAAACAGCTATTGCAGCTGATGATCCATTCCCTGTACTCCAATAAGGAAATCTTCCTGCGCGAGCTGGTGTCCAACGCGTCCGATGCGTCCGACAAGCTGCGCTTCGAGGCGATTGCCCATCCCGAGCTGCTCGAATCCGATCCCGAGCTCAAGATCCGTATCGCGTTCGACAAGGACGCACGTACGCTGACCATCACCGATAACGGTATCGGTATGAGTCGTGCCGAGGTGATCGAGCATATCGGCACCATCGCCAAATCGGGCACCAAGGCTTTCTTTGAGCAGTTGACCGGTGACGAGAAAAAAGACGCCAGCCTGATCGGCCAGTTCGGCGTGGGCTTTTACTCGGCCTTTATCGTTGCCGACAGGGTGACGCTGACTACCCGTCGCGCAGCAGCACCCGAGAGTGAAGGCGTGCGCTGGGAGTCGGAAGGGCATGGCGAGTACACGCTGGAAAACGTGGACAAGACATCGCGCGGCACCGAAATCGTGCTGCACCTGAAGGACGGCATGGACGAGTTCCTGAACGACTGGCGTTTGCGCCAGATCGTGCGCACCTACTCCGACCATATTTCGCTGCCGATCGAGATGCAAAAATCGGCAAGCGTCGACGAGGACGGCAAGGAAGTCGTCAGCGAAGAATTTGAAGCGGTGAATCAGGCTTCGGCCTTGTGGAGCCGCAGCAAGAGTGAAATCAGCGACGAGCAGTACCGCGAATTCTACAAGCACGTTGCCCACGACTTTAGCGATCCGCTGGCATGGAGCCATGCCCGTGTCGAAGGACGCCAGGAATACACCGAGCTATTGTACATTCCGGCACGCGCGCCGTTTGACTTGTACGACCGTGAGCGCAAGCAGGGCGTCAAACTATACGTGCGCCGCGTCTTCATCATGGAAGACGCACAAAAACTGATGCCGCATTATCTGCGCTTTGTACGCGGGGTGATCGACTCGGCCGACCTGTCGCTGAACGTGTCACGCGAGATCCTGCAGGAAAGCAAAGACATCGACGCGATTCGTGCCGGTTGCGTGAAGAAGGTGCTGGGGCTGCTGGATGATCTGGCCGCTAACGACGCCGACAAATACAAGACCTTCTGGACCGAGTTCGGCCAGGTGCTGAAAGAGGGCGTGGGCGAAGACTTCGCCAATAAGGCGCGCATCGCCAAGTTGCTGCGCTTTGTCTCCACTCACGAAGGCAGTACCGAACCTAGCGTTTCGCTGGCCGACTATATCGGCCGGATGAAGGAAGGTCAGGACAAGGTTTATTACATCACCGCCGACAGCTACGCTGCGGCCGCCAACAGCCCGCACCTTGAAGTGTTCCGTAAAAAGGGCGTGGAAGTGCTGCTCCTGATCGACCGCGTCGATGAGTGGGTAACGGCCAGCCTGACCGAGTTTGACGGCAAGGCGCTGGTCTCTGTCGCCAAGGGCGAACTGGATCTGGGCTCGCTGGAAGACGAAGCCGACAAGGCGGCACAAAAAGAAGCCGAAGAAAGCGCGCGTCCCTTGATCGAGCGGGTCAAGTCGCTACTGGGCGAGCAGGTAGAGGATGTGCGTGCGACACTGCGCCTCACCGATAGTCCTGCCTGTCTGGTGGTCGGCGCGAACGAGATGAGCGCCCACCTTGAGCGTATTCTCAAGCAGGCGGGGCAGGACGTGCCCGTTTCGCGGCCGGTACTGGAGGTTAACCCCGAGCACATGCTGGTCAAGCGCCTCGCGGTTGAAAGCGATGATGCGCGTGCCGCTGATTTGGCTCATGTATTGTTCGATCAGGCGCTCTTGGCCGAAGGCGGCAAGCTGGAAGATCCTGCCAGCTTCGTCAAGCGTATTAACCGCCTGATGCTGGAGTTGTCGGTGTAAGCCATCCGCCGGCTTAATGAAATGCCGCCCATGATGGGCGGCATTTTTTGTTTATGGATAGCGTGAAGGATAGCGTTTGATAAAGCGCAGCTCGGCCGGGTAGGGGTAAAAGTCTTCGATATAGCCTGCGCGTATCCGTTCCTGACGCTGCTGCCAGAAAGTAATGCCCAGCAGGTCTTTATGCTGCTTCAGGAATATCTGGCGTATATCCGGATCACCCAGCAGGAAGGTGCCGAATTCCTCGGGGAAAACATCATTGCGTTTGACCGGATACCATACTTCGCCCGACATCTCCATTTCCGGATTGGGGGCGGGGGGGATGAGCCGGAAGTTGCAGTCTGTCATGTACTCGATTTCGTCGTAATCATAAAAAATGACACGTCCGTCGCGCGTAACACCGAAGTTTTTGAACAGCATGTCGCCAGGGAAAATGTTGGCCATGGCCAGTTCCTTGATCGCATTGCCATATTCGCCAATGATGCGTTCTTTTTCTTGCAGCGGGCAGTTCATCAGGTACAGATTAAGCGGCTTCATCCTGCGTTCGATATAGAGATGCTTGATGATCAGGCTATCCGCATCTTCTTCTATCAGCGAGGGGGCTAATGCCCTGAGCTCATCCAGCAGTTCGGCACTGAAGCGTGCCTTGGGGAAGGCGACATTGGAAAACTCCAGTGTATCTGCCATGCGTCCTACCCGGTCGTGACGTTTAACCAGCAGGTATTTGCGCTTGACTGTGGCGCGGTCTACTTCTTTGGAGCTGCCGAACACATCCTTGATTAGCTTGAACACATAGGGGAAGGAAGGCAGGCTGAAAACCAGCATCACCAAGCCTCGTATCCCCGGTGCGATATCGAACTGGTCATTCGAGTGGCTCAGATGCTGCATGAAGTCGCGGTAAAAAATATTCTTGCCCTGTTTTTGCAGACCCAGCATGGTGTAAAGCTCGGCCTTGGTCTTGGAGGGCAGGATGGAGCGCAAGAACTGGACGTAGCCGGAGGGGACCTCCATATCGACCAGAAAGTGGGCACGACTAAATGAGAACAGGATGCTGATGCGCCAAGGCTCGAACAGCACGGTATCCAGATATAGCCGGCCATTGGCATCGTGTAGTACCGGAATGGCAAAAGGGTAGGCTTGCCCGCCATTGATGACCTTGCCGAAGATATAGGCGGTTTTGTTGCGGTAGAAGGCCGAATGCAAGACTTGAATCTGGAAGCTGGCTTCGGCTGCGGGCCATTGCCCGCTTAAGTGCTCGTGGGCAAGGCGCATGACATGGCCCAGATCACGGGCCAGGCTGGCAAACGGGCGTTGCCAGCCATAGTCGAGGATGATCTGGCGCATGGTGTGGCGTAGCCCGCCATTTTTTGGGTAATAGCTGCGCCAGGTTGGCGGGTCGGACTCGATGTATTCGGTCGAAACTGCCGGCCGCACAAAGATGAAATCGTTGCTGAAGTATTCGCGGTGCAGGATGCGGCAAAATACCGAATTGAAAAAGGTTTCGGCCAATTCCGGCTGCTTGTGATTGGTCAGCAGGCCAATGTAGTACAGCTTGGCCTGCTGCCAGATTTCGTCGTCCAGCAATTCGGCATGCAACTCGCATTGCAGGCGAGTGACGGTTTCCTGCACCCTTTCGTCGTAAAACTGGATACGGTCACGGATGGCTTGCTGTATGCCTTGCCAGTTACCCGCCTCAAACAGGGATTTGGCTTCATGGCTGCTGGCACGAAACAGCCGGTAATGCTTGTCGAAGCCTTGAACCAGCGCTTCGGCGATTTCACGTGCTACCGGGTTGTAGTATTCGGGTATCTGCATGGCCGCGCCTTGTAGGGTTAAAGGCGGGCAAAACCGTATGGTCAGCTTTTCTTGCGTAGCAAGAAGGGCTTGCGTGGTGTGGCATGCTTGCCCTGACCCGGCTTACCAACCGTTGAAATGCCTTTAGCATGCTGCACCTGCGGAAAATCTTCAAGGCGGATTTCTATTTTTTTCCATTCACCCGGCGCCAGTCCTTCCAGGCTCCATGGCCCAATGGCTGCGCGTACCAGACGCAGGGTGGGCAGACCGACCTTGGCTGTCATGCGGCGTACCTGCCGGTTTTTCCCTTCACTGATAATGATTTCCAGCCAACCGTCCGGTACCGTTTTGCGAAAGCGTACCGGCGGTACTCGCGGCCATAGCTCGGGGGGGGCAATGCGGCGTACCTGTGCCGGTCGGGTGGTGAAGTCCCCCAGATCAACCCCTAGACGCAGCGCCTCCAGTTGTTCTTCGCGAACGGTTCCTTCAACCTGTACCCAATAGGTCTTGGGTAGCTTCCAGCGCGGGTCGGCGATGCGCTGCTGTAATTGGCCGTCACCGGTGAGTAGCAATAGACCTTCGCTGTCGGTATCCAGCCTGCCGGCAGGATAAATGCCGGTCAGCGGCATGCAGCTTTTCAGCGTCGGGTGCTTTTCGTGCTCGGAAAACTGGCAAATAACGCCATAAGGTTTATTTAGCAGTACAAGTTCAGTCATTTGGTCTAGCTGTCATCGATGAATTTCAGGATAATAACAAGGATGGGAGGGCGCGTGATAAGAAAGCCTAGACAAGGGCAAAGCCCCTCTCTGGATATGCGGTGTTCCGGTTAGCCACCGGCGCCTATGCATGCTGTCGGCTTATATCGGGTTTGTGCCATTTTCCCATGCACGCCTCTATTTAAGACCGGCGGCCCCCCGTATCGATAATTGCAATCAACCCATGATGGAGTAGGCATGAGCGCTCAATCCCTGATCAAGGTTCCCGCCGCTGGCCAGAAGATCATTCCGGGGCAAGCCGTCCCGAACAACCCTATCATTCCCTTCATCGAAGGCGATGGTATCGGTGTAGATATTACGCCTGTGATGATTAAGGTCATCGATGCTGCGGTTGAGAAAGCCTACCGCGGTGAGAAAAAAATCCATTGGATGGAAGTGTACGCAGGGGAAAAATCGACCCGCTTGTACGGTCCGGATGAATGGTTCCCGGCAGAAACCTTTGCGGCACTGAAAGAATTTTCAGTATCGATCAAGGGCCCGATGACGACACCGGTGGGTGGGGGTATCCGCTCGCTCAATGTCGCCTTGCGTCAGGAACTGGATCTGTATCAGTGCGTGCGCCCGGTGCAGTATTTCAAGGGTGTGCCTAGCCCGTTGAAAAACCCCGAGCTGACCAATATGGTTATCTTCCGCGAGAACACCGAAGATATTTATGCCGGTATCGAGTGGCAGTCGGGCTCCGAAGGCGTGAAGAAGGTGATTGATTTCCTGCGCAATGAAATGGGCGTCAACAAGATCCGCTTCCCGGAAACATCCGGTATCGGCATCAAGCCTATTTCGGTCGAGGGTACCCAGCGTCTGGTGCGTGCCGCGCTCAAGTATGTAGTTGAAAACGACCGCAAGTCGCTGACTATTGTGCACAAGGGCAACATCATGAAGTTCACGGAAGGCCTGTTCCGTGACGCCGCTTATGAAGTTGCTATCAAAGAATTTGGTGCCGAGCCTATCGATGGCGGCCCATGGTGCAAGTTCAACAACCCCAAGACCGGCCGCGAAGTAATCGTCAAGGATGCTATTGCCGATGCTTTCCTGCAGCAAATCCTGTTGCGTCCTGCCGAATACGACACCATTGTGACGACCAACCTTAATGGCGACTACATCTCGGATGCGCTGGCCGCTCAGGTAGGTGGTATCGGGATTGCGCCGGGTGCCAATATTTCCGACCAGTATGCCGTGTTTGAAGCGACGCATGGCACGGCACCTAAGTATGCCGGTCTGGATAAGGTAAACCCGGGTTCGCTGATCCTGTCTGCCGAAATGATGCTGCGCCATATGGGCTGGATTGCGGCCGCCGATCTGGTTATTAAGTCGATGGAAGCTGCGATTGCCGATAAGCAAGTAACGTATGATTTTGCCCGCCTGATGGACGGTGCGAATGAAGTCAGTTGCTCCGGCTTTGGCGATGCCATGATTGCCCGCATGTAAACCATGCTGCGCTCGGATGAAGTGGCTCGCGGTTGCGGGCCATTTTTTCGGCTACCATAGAGGTATAACAAAAAAACCCGCCTTCACATGGAAGACGGGTTTTTTCATCCGGCAGTCCGGCGTAGCGCCAGACCGCCTGCAAACCGGATTAAGCGGCTTGGATGTTCGAAGCCTGCTTGCCCTTTTGGCCCTGAACGATGTCAAAGCTTACGCGCTGAGTTTCTTTTAGGGTTTTGAAGCCTTGCATATTGATCGCGGAAAAGTGAGCGAACAGATCTTCGCCGCCTTCGTCCGGAGTAATGAAGCCGAAGCCCTTCGAATCATTGAACCATTTAACGGTGCCAAGTGCCATTATACTTCCTTAACGTGCGGTAACAGGCTGGTGAGGCCAGACAACAAAAGCGAACGTTTGCAACGGCTTCATTCCGAGTGCAAATCATAAGCCAAGCACCAGTTGCTATTTCTACCCAATAATGCGTATGGCGTCAAGAAAATTTGAATAAATGCATTAGGGCTTGCAAAAATGTGATGTGTAACCACAATTGATAGGAAAGACGCACAATTTGCCGGAAGCCAACATGTCTACGCAGTATCAGGATGACGTCCTCTTAGAAACGTCCCGGGCACGCGCCCTTCCTCCACCTTTATTTAAAGTCATGTTGTTGAATGATGATTTCACTCCGATGGATTTTGTTATCGAAGTGCTGGAGCAGCTCTTCAGAATGGACAGAGAGCAGGCAACACGGGTTATGCTGCAGGTGCATCAGGCAGGCCGTGGTGTTTGTGGGGTATATAGCAAGGATATTGCTGCGACCAAGGTCGAGCAGGTGTTGCAATTTGCACGAACGCACCAGCATCCGCTGCAGTGTGTGATGGAGGAAAACTGATGATCGCCCAGGAACTTGAAGTCAGCTTGCATATGGCATTCATGGATGCAAGGCAGAAGCGGCACGAATTCATCAGTGTCGAGCATCTGTTGCTTGCGATGATAGACAATCCGTCTGCTGCCGAAGTGCTGCGTGCTTGTGGTGCCAACCTAGAGCAGCTGAAAAAACAGCTTGCCGACTTTGTCGACGAGCATACGCCGGCAGTGCCCGGGGATAAGGAAGTGGAAACCCAGCCGACGCTGGGCTTCCAGCGCGTGATTCAGCGGGCAATCTTGCATGTGCAGTCTTCCGGCAAGAAAGAAGTGACCGGTGCCAATATTCTGGTCGCCATTTTTGGCGAAAAAGATTCGCACGCGGTTTATTACCTGCACCAGCAAGGTATTTCACGGCTGGATGTGGTCAATTACATTTCCCACGGTATTACCAAGCAGCGTTCCCAGCCGAATGCAGAACCGCGCGACAATAGCCCGGAAAGCGAAGGCGAGGATGTTGTCAGCGGGCCGGGAGGGGCGCTGGAAAGCTATACCCAGAACCTGAATCAGTTGGCGCGCGAGGGCAAGATAGACCCTTTGATCGGGCGCGAGCTTGAACTGGAGCGCACCATCCAGATCCTGTGCCGCCGGCGCAAGAATAACCCCTTGCTGGTGGGTGAGGCCGGTGTGGGCAAGACTGCGATTGCCGAAGGTTTGGCGCGTTGCATCGTGAATAATGAAATTCCCGATGTATTGGCCCAGGCCACGGTGTATGCCTTGGATATGGGGTCGCTACTGGCGGGGACCAAATACCGGGGGGATTTCGAGCAGCGCCTGAAGGCGGTGATTAAACAACTGGTCGAAGACCCGCATGCGATTCTATTTATCGACGAGATTCATACCCTGATTGGTGCCGGTGCGGCTTCGGGCGGGACGCTGGATGCATCCAACCTGCTGAAGCCGGTACTCTCCAATGGCAGTTTGCGTTGTATCGGTGCCACCACATACAACGAGTATCGCGGCATCTTTGAGAAGGATAATGCCTTGTCTAGGCGTTTCCAGAAGATTGATGTCAGCGAGCCTACCGTGGCGCAGACAATCGCGATTCTCAAGGGGCTGAAGAGCCGTTTCGAGGCGCACCACGGCGTCAGGTATACCCAGGCTGCGCTGGTTACCGCCGCCGAGCTGTCGGCGCGCTATATCAACGACCGCCATTTGCCGGACAAGGCTATCGACGTGATTGACGAGGCCGGGGCTGCACAGAAGATCTTGCCTAAATCACGCCAGAAAAAAGTCATTAATAAGGGCGAGATCGAAGAGGTCGTTGCTAAAATTGCGCGGATTCCGCCCAAGACCGTATCGTCGGATGACCGTAATGTATTGCGCAATATCGAGCGCGACCTGAAAAATGTAGTGTATGGCCAGAGCAAGGCGATCGAGAGCTTGGCTACGGCGATCAAGATGAGCCGCTCCGGCCTTGGCAATCCGCAAAAGCCGATTGGTTCTTTCCTTTTTTCCGGGCCGACCGGTGTGGGCAAGACCGAAGTTGCCCGTCAACTGGCTTTTGTACTGGGGGTGGAGCTGATCCGCTTCGATATGTCCGAGTATATGGAGCGGCATGCCGTATCGCGCCTGATCGGTGCGCCTCCGGGCTATGTCGGTTATGAGCAGGGTGGGCAGCTGACCGAAGCCGTCAATAAGCATCCGTATGCGGTGTTGTTGCTGGATGAAATCGAGAAGGCGCATCCGGACATTTTCAATGTGCTATTGCAGGTGATGGATCACGGTACGCTGACCGACAACAACGGGCGCAAGGCAGATTTTCGCAATGTGATCATTATCCTGACGACCAATGCCGGTGCCGAGTCGCTCTCCAAGCCTACGCTGGGCTTTACCGGCAGCAAGGCTGCAGGGGACGAGATGGCGGATATCAAGCGCCTGTTCAGCCCCGAGTTCCGCAACCGGCTGGATGCCATCGTGCCGTTTGCGCGTCTGGATGAAAGCATTATTTTGCAGGTGGTCGACAAGTTCCTGGTGCAGCTGGAGCAGCAGCTGGCGGAGAAGAAAGTCGATATCCACTTTACCGATGCCTTGCGCAAGCATCTGGCCAAGCATGGTTTCGACCCGCAAATGGGTGCCCGGCCAATGGCGCGCCTGATTCAGGACTGTATCCGCAAGGCGCTGGCGGACGAACTGCTGTTTGGGCGCCTGGCCGGTGGTGGCGAGGTGACCGTGGATGTGGACGATGGAGATAAAGTGGTGCTGCAGTTTGCAAAGGACGTTGCACACGCCGAACCTGCCTGATCCTCTATTGTCTGTCTGGAAGCCCGCAAGCGATTGCGGGCTTTTTCATTTTCGCTGCCTGGCAAGTAAAAACCCCCGCCGTAAAACGGTCGGGGGCTGGTGTATCACCTGAATCAGGCTGACACGTTTCTTAGTGGAACTGTTCTTCTTCGGTCGAGCCGGTCAGCGCCGTCACCGAGGACGCGCCGCCCTGAATGATGGTGGTGACATCGTCGAAGTAACCGGTACCCACTTCCTGCTGGTGCGATACGAAGGAGTAGCCGCGGTCGCGTGCTGCGAATTCTGGCTCCTGTACCTTCTCGACATAAGCCGACATGCCGCGCGCAACATAGTCTTGCGCCAGATCGAACATGTTGTACCACATGCTGTGGATGCCAGCCAGGGTGATGAACTGATACTTGTAGCCCATGGCGCCCAGTTCGCGCTGGAATTTGGCGATGGTGGCATCGTCCAGATTTTTCTTCCAGTTGAATGACGGCGAGCAGTTGTAAGCCAGCATTTTGCCTGGGTGCTTGGCATGGACGGCTTCAGCGAATTTGCGGGCGTATTCCAGATCCGGGGTGCCGGTTTCGCACCAGACGAGGTCGGCGTATTCCGCGTAGGCAACAGCACGGCTGATGGCTTGTTCCAGACCTTTTTTGGTCTTGTAGAAGCCTTCTGCAGTACGCTCGCCGGTCAGGAATGGCTTGTCGTTTTCGTCGTAGTCGCTGGTCAACAGGTCTGCAGCTTCTGCATCGGTACGCGCAATCACCAGTGTAGGCACGCCGTACACGTCGGCAGCCATACGGGCCGCGATCAGTTTTTGTACTGCTTCTTTGGTTGGCACCAAAACCTTGCCGCCCATGTGGCCGCACTTCTTCACCGAAGCGAGCTGGTCTTCAAAGTGAACGCCACCGGCGCCGGCGCGGATCATGGCCTTCATCAGTTCGTAAGCGTTCAGTACGCCGCCAAAACCAGCTTCGGCATCGGCCACGATAGGTGCGTAGTAATCGATGAAACCGGCATCACCCTGCTCGATACCGCGGGAGTGCTGGATTTCATCGGCGCGGGTAAAGGCATTGTTGATGCGCTCAACGACCTTGGGTACCGAGTCAACCGGATACAGGGACTGGTCCGGATACATGGCCGAGTATTCGTTGTTGTCGGCAGCAACCTGCCAGCCGGACAGGTAGATGGCCTTGATGCCGGCCTTGACCTGCTGCATGGCTTGGCCGCCGGTCAGGGCGCCCAGACAGTTGACATAAGGCTCGTTATTGACCAGACCCCACAGCTTTTCGGCGCCACGGCGGGCCAGTGTGTATTCGTTTTGTACGGAGCCGCGCAGGCGTTCAACATCGGCAGCGGTATAGCCGCGCTTGATGCCTTTCCAGCGTGGATTGGTATCCCAGTCGTGCTGGATAGCGGCAATGCGTTGTTCGCGAGTAGTCATGTGTTGGTCCTTAGTCTCGATGCAGTTCTATCTAGCCGGCAATACGCCGGCCATCCCTTGTTTTTTCTATCCGGGCTTGTTGCCGGCGGGCGGTCTGCGTTTTATATACGCAACGTTTTTCGCGGCTTTGATTTTTCTCCGCGTTACGGAGAGTATCGAATTGCCAGCGGCCTCTGTGACATGATTAAAACATAAAAAAATGTTTTGTGTGCGGCGCAGCAAAGAAAAAAATCTTTATTTTCAATTGCTAACATGGCTATGTACGCAAGGCGTGGAACTGATGTTTGAATTAATCACTTCCGAACAATGACATTTGCGAATGCGCATTTTTAGCAGGGGCTTGAATTACGGGTTACAGCCCCTCACTTGCAACGGGACGAGTAATTGATAAGCGTAGCCAGTTCGAGGAGCACTTTAAGATGCAGGAAAATCTGAACACCCCAAATACAGAGCACCAGAATGAAGTTCAACTGGAGGCCGTAGCAGAAGAGTTGTCTTTGCCGGACCTGTCTGACGAGGCGGTCGCCCGTATCAATGATCTGGAAGTTGAAGTCGCCACGCTGAAAGACCAGTATTTGCGCTCGCTGGCCGATCTGGAAAATCTGCGCCGCCGCTCACAAGAAGATGTTGCTGCGGCTCACAAGTACGCCATCAACAAATTCCTGCAGGAAATGCTGCCGGTCAAAGACAGCCTGGAGATGGCGGTACAGGATCAGAGCGGGCAGTTTGAAAATATCAAGTTCGGTGTCGATTTGACACTCAAGCAACTGGTTGCCGCATTCGAAAAATCGCAGATCAGTGAAATCAATCCGCTGGGGCAGAAGCTGGATCCGCATCAGCATGCGGCCATGAGTCTGGAAGAGTCGGATGCGGAAGCCGGTACCGTGATCCGTGTGCTGCAAAAAGGCTATATGGTCGCCGAGCGCGTATTGCGCCCTGCCATGGTGGTGGTGGCGAAGGAAAAATCATAATCCTTGTTTTCAGCCACTTGAAAAACGATGGATAGCCAATACCTTGAAATGCATGACTGGATGCAAAATGCAATCCTGAAGTCGTGCTAAAGAACACATAAAAGGACAAAGAATCATGGGAAAAATTATCGGTATTGACCTGGGTACCACCAACTCCTGCGTCGCAGTGATTGAAGGTGGTGTGCCTAAGGTTATTGAAAATGCAGAGGGTACCCGTACTACACCTTCCATCATCGCCTATGTGGAAGATGGTGAAATTCTGGTCGGTGCACCGGCCAAGCGTCAGGCTGTGACCAATCCCAAGAACACGCTGTACGCGATCAAGCGTCTGATCGGACACCGCTTCGAAGACAAGGAAGTACAAAAAGACATCGAACTGATGCCTTTTGACATCATGAAAGCCAAGAATGGCGACGCATGGGTCAAAGTGCGTGATCAGGAACTGGCACCGCCACAGATTTCGGCCGAAGTACTGCGCAAAATGAAAAAGGCTGCCGAAGACTATCTGGGCGAAGAAGTGACCGAAGCGGTCATTACCGTGCCGGCTTACTTTAACGATAGCCAGCGTCAGGCGACCAAAGATGCAGGCCGTATCGCCGGTCTGGAAGTCAAGCGCATCATCAACGAGCCGACCGCTGCCGCGCTGGCTTTCGGTCTGGCCAAGCTGGAAGGCGATCGCAAGATTGCCGTGTATGACCTGGGTGGCGGTACCTTTGACGTGTCCATCATCGAAATCGCCGATGTGGATGGCGAACACCAGTTTGAAGTGCTGTCGACCAACGGCGACACCTTCCTCGGTGGTGAAGACTTCGACCAGCGCGTGATCGATTACATCGTGACCGAGTTCAAGAAAGAACAGGGCATCGATCTCAAGCAGGATGTGATGGCATTGCAGCGCCTGAAAGAGGCCGCTGAAAAGGCCAAGATCGAGCTGTCGACCACCCAGCAGACCGATGTAAACCTGCCATACATCACCATGGATGCCACCGGTCCCAAGCATCTGGCGATGAAAATCACCCGTGCCAAGTTCGAGTCGCTGGTGGAAGATCTGGTTGACCGCACGATAGAGCCATGCCGTGTTGCCCTGAAAGATGCAGGCCTGTCGATTGGCGATATCGACGACGTGATTCTGGTCGGTGGCCAGACCCGTATGCCTAAGGTGCAGGACAAGGTTAAAGAATTCTTCGGCAAGGAAGCGCGCAAGGATGTGAATCCGGACGAAGCCGTGGCTGTGGGCGCTGCGCTGCAAGGTTCGGTACTGTCCGGCGAGCGCAAGGACGTCTTGCTCCTGGACGTGACCCCGCTGTCGCTGGGTATCGAAACCATGGGCGGCATCATGACCAAGCTGATCCAGAAGAACACCACCATTCCGACCAAGGCACAGCAAGTATTCTCTACCGCTGACGACAACCAGACTGCCGTGACTATCCATGTGCTGCAGGGCGAACGCGAAAAGGCGTCCGCCAACAAGTCGCTGGGCCAGTTCAACCTGTCCGATATCCCGCCGGCACCACGCGGCCTGCCGCAGATCGAAGTGATGTTCAATATCGACGCCAACGGTATTCTGCACGTTTCGGCCAAAGATAAGGGCACCGGCAAGGAGTCCACCATCACCATCCAGGCTTCGTCCGGTCTGTCCGAAGACGAAATCAACCGTATGGTGCAGGATGCGGAAGCCAATGCCGAAGAAGACAAGAAGCTGCACGAGCTGGTTCAGGCACGCAACCACGCCGACACCATGGTTCACAGCGTGAAGAAGTCGCTGGCCGATTACGGCGACAAAGTGTCCGCTGAAGAGAAGGCTGCCATCGAGTCTGCCTTGAAGGATGCCGAAGAGGCGCTCAAGGGCGACGACAAGGCCGAGATCGAAGCCAAGACCGAGGCGCTGATGACCGCGTCGCACAAGCTGGCGGAAATGATGTATGCGCAAAACCAGGGCGATGCCCAAGGTGCCGCGCAGCCTGAAGCCGCAGGCAAAAAAGATGAGGGCGATGTTGTTGACGCCGAATTCGAAGAAGTGAAAGACAAAAAGCAGTAAACCCCCGCTCTTGAGTGCGAAGGCACAGCGACCGGCAGTCTAGCGATGCCGGTAGTTGTGCCTTCCTCGTACCTGCAGATGAATTCGGCTGTGCTAAGCCACCAGATGGTGTGAACAAGAATGTCCAAACGTGATTTGTACGATGTACTGGGTGTCAATCGTGATGCGTCCGACGACGAAATAAAGAAGGCCTATCGTAAGCTGGCGATGAAGTATCACCCGGACCGTAATCCGGACAGCAAGGAAGCAGAAGACAAGTTCAAAGAAGGCAAGGAAGCCTACGAGATCCTTTCCGACAGCCAGAAGCGCAGTGCCTACGACCAGTTCGGTCATGCGGGTGTCGACCAGCAGTCCGGTGGTGGCGGTGCAGGGGGCTTTGGTGGCGGCTTCGGCGATTTCGGCGATATCTTTAGCGATATCTTTGGTGGCGGTCGCGGCGGCAATGGCGGCGGGCGTTCCAATGTCTACCGTGGTGCCGACCTGCGCTACAACATGGAAATCACGCTGGAAGAGGCTGCACGCGGTTGCGAGAAGAAGATCCGCATCCCTAGCCACGAAAACTGTGATACCTGCCATGGCTCCGGTGCCAAGCCGGGTACCCAGCCCAAGACCTGTTCTACCTGTGGCGGTCATGGCCAGGTACGCATGAGTCAGGGTTTCTTCTCCATCCAGCAGACTTGCCCGACTTGCCACGGCAGCGGCAAGGAAATCACCGACAAGTGTCCAAAGTGTCATGGCGCAGGCCAGATCAAGACGCACAAGACCTTGAATGTGAAAATTCCGGCCGGGGTGGACGAGGGTGATCGCATCCGTTTGTCGGGAGAAGGCGAGTCCGGCCAGAATGGCGGCCCGTCGGGCGACTTGTATGTCGTGACCCATATCAAGGAACACACGGTGTTCCAGCGTGATGGCTCGGATCTGCACTGCGAGATGCCGATCTCTTTTGCGACGGCGGCTTTGGGGGGCGAGATCGAGATTCCGACGCTGGACGGTATGGCCAAGGTCAAGATTGCCGCAGAAACCCAGTCCGGCAAGGTTTATCGCTTGCGCGGCAAGGGGATCAAGGCGGTGCGCGGCAGCGAGGTGGGCGATCTGATGTGCCACGTCGTGGTGGAGACACCGGTCAAACTGACCGAGCACCAGAAAACACTGTTGCGCGAATTCGATACCATCAGTCAGGGCGATGTCGCCATGCATAGCCCGCGCACCAAGTCCTTTATGGACAAGCTGAAGGATTTCTTCGGTTAAGCCGGTATTTTTAGCGCTTATATAGAAACGGCAGCCTGATGGCTGCCGTTTTTTGTGCCTGGCGATATCGCGCTAAGGGGTGTCGCTGCAGCATTTTTATAGTCGTGATGATGATGGGCGTGAAATTTCTTTTGCATAGTATGCGCAAATGACGCTATCTTCTGTCCTGTCTCGGCGTGCATATTGACGACTTTATCCATTCGCCAATATGTGCCCGGCAAAGCGATCCCTGCCGGCAGGCGTGGCCAAGAGTCACTACCCCAGGCAAGGGCAACAGGAACAAAAGAGAGATGATGCTGATATGAATGAATTCGTCAATGCCGCCAATGGCATTATCTGGAGTCCGGCGCTGATTTATCTGTGCCTGGGGGTAGGGCTGTACTTTTCTATACGTGGACGCTTTTTACAGGTACGCCACTTCAGGGAAATGATACGTCTGATGTTTGACGGCAAGAGCTCGGATGCCGGCGTGTCTTCGTTTCAGGCACTGGCGATGACGCTGGCCGGACGCGTGGGTACCGGCAACATCGCCGGCGTGGCGACTGCCATTACCTTTGGTGGCCCGGGTGCCGTGTTCTGGATGTGGATGGTGGCCTTTCTGGGTGCCAGCTCCGCCTTTGTCGAGTCGACACTGGGCCAGATCTATAAGGAAAAAATCGACGGCCAGTA
>NZ_JBOFOO010000403.1:0-1162 GCF_051659485.1 Craterilacuibacter sp.
CGCCTCGCCATCCCGCGCCTGACCGAGATCCGCGCCGCGCAGTTACTGGAACAGGTACCCGATCTCATGGCACTGGCGGCCATGGAGCGGCGCAGCGTGATCGCCCTTGCGCTGCCGGCCGAGGTGGTCAATGCACTGGCCGACTATCTGGATGCAGACGAGCACCGCGAGCAACTACGCCGGCTTGCCAGCCAGACCGAAACCCTGCTGGAGGCCGTGCCGCAGCAAAGTGCCGGCGCCCGCGCGCTGGCCGGCCAGACTTTCGTACTGACCGGCACCCTGCCGACGCTATCGCGCGACGAGGCCAAGGCCTTGATTGAGGCTGCCGGCGGCAAGGTGTCCGGCAGCGTGTCGAAAAAAACGCACTATGTGGTGGCCGGAGAAGCCGCCGGCAGCAAGCTGGAAAAAGCCACGGCGCTGGGCGTCGCGGTGCTGGACGAGGCGGCGCTGTTGGCCTTGCTGGCCTAGGCTTGAAAAGCCCCGGTGTTGTACCGGCAAAAGCTGGAGTGACACCGGCAAAGCCAATACAATGGCGCCAAACTGATACAACTGTCTGCGATTTTGGAGAGGCAATGCAAAAAATTACCAAAGCGGTATTTCCGGTAGCCGGTATGGGCACCCGCTTCCTGCCTGCCACCAAAGCCAGCCCGAAAGAGATGCTGCCGGTGGTCGACAAGCCGCTGATCCAGTACGCGGTGGAAGAAGCCGTTGCCGCCGGCATCACCGAGCTGATCTTTATCACCGGCCGCAACAAGCGCTCTATCGAAGATCATTTCGATAAGGCCTATGAGCTGGAAACCGAGCTGGAAAACAAGAATAAGCAAAAGCTCCTGGACATCGTGCAGGGCATTATCCCGCCGACTGTCAGCTGCATTTATATCCGCCAGACCCAGGCGCTGGGGCTGGGTCACGCCGTGCTGTGCGCGCGCCCGGCGGTCGGTAACGAACCCTTTGCCGTGATTCTGGCCGATGACCTGATCGATGGCGAACCGGGTGCCATCGAGCAGATGGTCAAGCTGTATAACCAGACCCACACCTCCATCCTCGGCGTCGAGACCGTGCCGCACGAACAGACCGGCTCCTACGGCATCGTGGAAGTCGCCGACAATGGCCGTGGCCAGCAGCGGGTCACCAGTATCGTGGAGAAGCCGCACCCGGATGT
>NZ_JBOFOO010000404.1:0-4057 GCF_051659485.1 Craterilacuibacter sp.
TCCGGGCTGAGCAATCTGCTGACCCTGCTGCTGCAAAATATCGCCGAACTCAATGGCTCGGACAGCTATCTGCTCGGGCAGATCAGCAGCCTGCAAGAGATGCTGGCGGCGCCCTTATTGTCGATGCAGCAAATCTACCCGCTGGAGGCCAAGCTCAAGGCGGTTATCCACCAGCAAGGCCTGCTGAAAAGTTCGCTGGATGAAGCCGCACATTCCTTGCGCTCGCTACTGGGGACATTCCTGACCCAGCTGTCACAAATGAGTAGCGACACCGAGATTTTCCAGAACAGGATCTCCGGCTACAGCGGCAAGTTGCAACTTGCCTGCAGTCTGGATGAAGTCAAACGCATCGCGGATGAGCTGTCGCAAGACACCGACACCATGCAGCACACATTGCAGCACTCGCGTGCCGGCCTGATCGCGGCGCAGGACGAAGTCGAGAACGCGCAGCAGCGCATCACAGAACTGGAACTGGCGCTGGAAAACGCCAGCTCGAAAGTCAGGGAAGATCCACTCACCGGTGCCTATAACCGGCGCGGACTGGATGAATACTTTGCCCGCGAACTCAGCCGTGCCGAACGCACCGGCTCGCCACTCTCGGTGGCATTGCTGGATGTCGACAACTTCAAGCAACTGAACGATAAATATGGCCACCAGGCGGGAGATCATGCCTTACGCTTCCTGGTCGAGGCCATCCGCCGCCAGCTGCGCCCTTCCGATATCTGTGCGCGTTTCGGTGGCGAAGAATTTGTTATCTTGCTGCCGGACACGCCGATCGAGGAAGCCGTGATGGCGGTCCAGCGCCTGCAGCGCGAGCTGACCCGCAACTTCTTCCTGACCAATAATGAGCGTCTGGTCATGACCTTCAGTGCAGGGGTTGCGCTCTGGCATTTGGGAGAAAAAGACGTAGACGTGATCGAGCGTGCCGACCGGGCCATGTATCAGGCCAAACTGAATGGCAAGAACCGCACCCAGTCGGCGGAAGGTGAACTAACGAGCGTAGCCACTGAGGCTATCGCCTAAAAAAGGCGGTGATTAACCGCCTTTTTTCATCACTTTGCCGGCCTCGGCACGGGCACGACGCACCATTTTCGGGTCGGCAATCAGCGGGCGGTAGATTTCTACCCGGTCCTTGTCGCGCAGGACGGCATCGGCTTTAACCGCCTTGCTGAAAATTCCCAGTTTCAGGGTCTCGATATCCAGTGGGTGCTCGGGAAACGCCGCGATCACGCCAGAGCGCAGCACGGCTTCACGCGCCGTACATGCGCCAGGCAGCTTGAGCTTGACCAGCATCTGCCGCTCCGGCAGCGCAAACACAACCTCGACTTCAATTTCATCAGTCATCGCCATAGACCCGATCCGCCTCCCTGATAAAGGCATCGACCAGCGTGCCAGAGATATGCCCGAATACCGGGCCGATGATTTTTTCCAGCAGATGGCTGGAAAACTCGTACTGCAAACTAAACTCGACCTTGCAGCCAAAATCGCCCAAGGGTGTAAACAGCCAGCCCCCGTGCAAAGACTTGAAAGGCCCGTCAACCAGTTGCATGGAAATAGACTGGGGCGCGCAGTGCAGATTGCGGGTGGTGAAGTGCTGGCGAACCTTGAGATAGTCGATATGCAAGCTGGCAAGCAGGTGCTCGCCATCTGCGGCTACCACTTCGGCGTGGCTGCACCAAGGCAGAAAACGGGGATAATGTGCAAAGTCGGACACCAATGCGTACATTTGCTCGGGCGTATGTGCCACGAGAACATTCTTTTCGACGGCCTGCATGAATCGGATGGGTAGCAAAAACGCCACAATACACGAAGCAAAGCCGCCACGACAAGGTATCATCCCACACCGCCAGACCGTGCTAAATGTTGGCACAGCCGTTTGATCTGCTAAAATGGCGGATTCCGTAAGGCAGACACGTATGAGCATCATCCAGAACCGCAAAGCCTTTCACGATTACTTCATCGAAGAACAACTCGAGGCCGGCCTCGTGCTGGAAGGCTGGGAAGTCAAAGCCATCCGTGCCGGTCGCGTGCAGATCAAGGAAAGTTACGTTGTATGGCAGAACGGCGCGTTCTGGCTGATAGGCTGCCATATCACCGCCCTGCAATCGGCCTCGACCCACGTCAACCCCGATCCTGTCAGAAGCCGCAAGCTGCTGATGTCGCACACGCAAATGGATAGGCTGATAGGCAAAGTCGAGCGCGCCGGTTACACCATGGTCGCGCTCGATATGCATTACACCCGCGGCAATATCAAGGTGCAGGTCGGCCTGGCCAAAGGCAAGAAACAGCACGACAAGCGCGATAGCGAAAAAGACCGCGAGTGGCAGCGGGAAAAGCAGCGCATCGTCAAAGAAAACAGGTACTGAGGCATGAAGTCCGGCGCGACCTTTCCGCTCATGCTGATCGTACTGGGCAGCTTGTGGTTTCTGCGCAGCACCGCCTTGCTGCCTGATACGCAAACCTTGCTGGCCCTGTTACTGGCAGGCGCCGGACTCGCGCTGCTACTGATAGACGGCATCAATAAGACAACACTGGTTAGCAGCCCCTTGCTGGTTTACGCCGGCGGTGCCGTCTGGCTCTACCATGAAGCCATACTGCGCCTGTCCCATGCCCTATCGCTGGGGATGGTGCTGGCCGGCCTGTTGATGCTGATTGCCCGCAGCCACCACATTCCCGATAAAAGCCAGGGGCTGGGTAGACACCTTCCCTAGCCCCCTCACCCCCATAAGGACAGCCATGGACAAGGTTCTCATTCTCGACTTCGGCTCGCAGGTTTCCCAGCTGATCGCCCGCCGCGTACGCGAAGCACACGTATACTGCGAACTGCATTCGTTCGATATGCCCATGGACGAAATCCGTGCCTTTGCGCCCAAGGCCATTATTCTTTCCGGCGGCCCGAACTCGGTGTACGAATCCGACTATCAAGCCGACCCTGCCCTGTTCGAGCTGGGCATCCCGGTGCTGGGCATCTGCTACGGCATGCAATGGATGGCGCAGACGCTGGGCGGCAAGGTCGAAGCCGGCACCACCCGCGAATTCGGCTATGCCGAAATCAAGGCACGCCACCACTCCAAAGTCTTCGAAGGCCTGCAGGACCGCATCGACGATGCCGGCCACGGCTATCTCGACGTGTGGATGAGCCACGGCGACAAGGTCAGCGCACTGCCTGACGGCTTCCATGTCATCGCCGAAACACCGGCCTGCCCGGTCGCCGCCATGGCCGACGAGACCCGCGGTTTCTACGGTGTACAGTTCCACCCGGAAGTGACCCACACCAAGCGCGGCAGCGAGATGATACATCGCTTCGTACTGATGGTTGCAGGCTGCAAGCCCTCGTGGACCATGCCCAACTACATCGAAGAAACCGTACAGAAGATCCGCGAACAGGTCGGTGACGAAGAAGTCATCCTCGGCCTGTCCGGCGGCGTCGACTCCTCGGTCGCCGCTGCCCTGATTCACCGCGCCATCGGCGACCAGCTCACCTGCGTATTTGTCGATCACGGTCTGTTGCGCCTGAACGAAGGCCAGATGGTGATGGAAATGTTCGCGCAGAATCTGGGCGTGAAGGTAATTCGTGTCGATGCCACCGAGCAGTTTATGGGCAAGCTCGCCGGCGAAACCGACCCGGAAAAGAAACGCAAGATCATCGGCGGCGAATTCGTCGAAGTCTTCCAGCGCGAATCAGACAAACTGGTCAATGCCAAGTGGCTGGCGCAGGGCACCATCTACCCGGACGTAATCGAATCGGCCGGCGCCAAGACCAAGAAGGCACACAGCATCAAGAGCCACCACAACGTCGGCGGCCTGCCCGAAGACATGACGCTCAAGCTCCTGGAGCCGCTGCGCGACCTGTTCAAGGACGAAGTTCGCCAGCTGGGTGTTGCGCTCGGCCTGCCGCACGACATGGTCTACCGTCATCCGTTCCCGGGCCCGGGTCTGGGCGTGCGCATCCTCGGCGAAGTGAAGATGGAGTTCGCCGACCTGTTGCGCCGTGCCGACGCGATCTTTATCGAAGAGCTGCGCGCGACCGTGGACGAAGAAACCGGCAAAAACTGGT
>NZ_JBOFOO010000405.1:0-1495 GCF_051659485.1 Craterilacuibacter sp.
GCGCGGGTACAACTGGCACGGCGCGATAGTGTGGCCGCCACCAAAACGCTGGCGGGACTGCGCCGCGACTACAAGCATGACGATGCCGGCAACTGGATGGCGGATGTGATCGACAGCCAGTTGCAGCAGCAAGCCGGAAACCGGCAAAAAGCGGCCCTATTGCTGGCCAGTGCCGAAGAGCGCCTGGCTGCGCTGGATGACAAGCTGGGGGTAGAAGCGCGCATGGAGTATGCCCGCGCCTGCTACAGCCAGGGGCGCGCCGATCTGGGGGACAAGGTGGCGCGCATGCTGGTGCGTAACCATCACGATGATGAAGCCCTGCTCGAGGCGTTGGGGAATTTGTTTGACCAGGCCGGACGCAGCGAAGCCGGACGCGAGCTGATCGCCGAGAATGTGCAAAGCGTGGTCAACCTCAACAACATTGCGGTGCGCGAAGCGCAGGCTGGGCATTACGAGCAGGCGGTGGCGCTATTTGGCAAGGCCTATGCCGAGCTGCCGGACAATGTGCAGGTGATGCTTAATATGAGCAATGCCATCATCGCGCTGGTCTATCGTCAGGGCTGGCACGAAAGCCATGTCCGCAGCGGGCACGCCATGCTGATGCGGGTCCGTGCTTTGCAGCCGTCCAGCAGCAAATTCCAGAAAATCCTGCAGGCGTGGAATTCGCTGATGGAGCAGCAGGGCAAGCGCGAGTGGCTGGTGTAGGCCTGCTCTGGATGATGACTCAGGGCAGCAAACCGCCTTGTTGCAGGGTTTTGCTCAAGGTCGCGGCGTAGGCACTGGCGGTCGCCGTGACCGAGGCCGGATTAAATGATTGCAGATTGCCCGACCATAGCAGGCGGCGGGTCCGGGTGTCCCACAGCGTGGTCTGGCTGGCGGCGATGGTGTAAGGCAGCAGTATCTGCTCGCTGCTGTAAAAGCCCTGATAGGCACCATACCAGCCGAACACGGGCGGCGGGAACACCGGTTGGCTGACGCTCTGGTAGCCGGTTTGCGGTGGCAGCAGCTTGATCAGCATAAAGCCCTGTACCCCGGCCTTGCGTACGGCGTTTTCCAGATCGGCCTCGGCCAGTGGCGCGGGCGAGGGCGGCAGCACCGAATAGGCGGTCGTGGCTCTCACACCCAGAGCGTTCAGCTGCGCCACCACGCTATCCTCGAAAATGCGCTGCTCGGTCACACTGGCGCCTAGCGCCAGTACCACCGCACTTTTGATCGGCCCGCCCTGATAGGCCGGGTCCTGCCACTGGCTGTGCACGGTCGAGGTGGTCGCGCAGGCCGTCAGCAAGCCCATCACTGCCAGCAGTGCGCTCATTGCGGTTTTGGCTCCCATCCTGTTCTCCTGTAACGGTTTTTTCATCGGTATTCGCCCGTCTTAGGCCATCGCGTGGCTCATGGCTTCGCGGCCTTGTTCGCGCGAGACCTGCGCGACGCGCGCCAGCAGGCGCAAGCTGTCGTCGTGGTCGGCATCGCTGGCGGCGATGCAAAAACCGCCCAG
>NZ_JBOFOO010000406.1:0-3560 GCF_051659485.1 Craterilacuibacter sp.
GACCGCATCGATCGCGGCATCCAGATCGGCGTCGGCATAGATGATGACCGGCGCCTTGCCGCCCAGTTCGAGGTGGGTGCGCTTGATGCCGTGCTGCGCGGCGGCGAGTACATGATGGCCGGTGGCGATGCTGCCGGTGACCGATACCATGCGTACGCGGCTATCCGAGATCAGCGGGCTGCCGACTTCGGCGCCACGGCCGAATACCACATTGACGACGCCGGGCGGGAACAGCTCTGACAGCCAGTCGCACAGCTTGAGGGTGGTCAGCGGGGTGTGCTCGGAAGGCTTGAGCACCACGGTATTGCCGGCGGCCAGCGCCGGCGCCAGCTTCCACGCCGCCATCATCAGCGGGTAGTTCCATGGCGCGATGGAGGCCACGACGCCGATGGCGTCGCGCCGCAGCATGCTGGTGTGGCCGGGCAGATATTCGCCGGCGGCGAGGCCGTTCATATTGCGGCAGATGCCGGCAAAGTAGCGGAACACATCGACAATGGCCGGGATCTCGTCGGCCAGTGCTGCGGCATAGGGTTTGCCGCAGTTGGCCGATTCCAGCATCGCAAGCTCGGTGCCGTGAGCCAGTATTTTTTCGGCCAGCGCCAGCAGGCATTCGCTGCGCGCTTTGGGCGGGGTAGCGCGCCAGCCATCAAACGCGGCTTCGGCGGCGGCCACTGCGGCGGCGACCTGTTCGACGCTGGCTTCGGCAATATGGGTCAGCACTTCACCGGTGGCCGGCGAGAGCACCGCCAGCTGTTCACCCTGTCCGGCGACACGTTCGCCGGCTATCAGCATTCTGGTTTGCATGGTTTTTCCTTTTATTTACCGCCGCCGGCGGTATCGGTGGTGTCGCGGGTCAGATACCAGGCACCGAGTATGGGCAAGGTGGTAATCAGCATCACGGCCATGGCCACCACATTGGTAATCGGCACATCACGCGGCCGGCCCAGCTGGTTCAACAGCCAGATCGGCAGCGTCACTTCGGCGCCTGAGGTAAAGGTGGTGACGATGATTTCGTCGAACGACAGCGCAAACGCCAGCATGCCGCCAGCCAGCAAGGCGCTGGCCAGACCGGGCAAGACGATATGGCGGAAGGTCTGCCAGCTGTCTGCCCCCAGATCCATCGACGCCTCGATATGCGACATGGGCATGCGGCGCAAACGGGCGACCACGTTGTTATAGACAACCACCACGCAGAAGGTGGCGTGGCCGGCGATGATGGTCAGCATGCCGGGCTCGATCGCCGCCAGCTTGAAGGCGGTGAGCAGCGAAATGCCGGTGATGATGCCGGGCAGGGCGATGGGCAGAATCAGCAGCAGGGTCAGTGCGCCCTTGCCGAAGAATTCGCGCCGCGCCAGTGCCAGCGCCGACAGGATGCCCAGTACCAGCGCCAGTACCGTCGCTGCGGTCGCCACTTTTAGCGACAGGGCGATGGCGCTAAAAATGTCGTCGCGCGCCCAGGCGTCGCTAAACCAGTGCAGGGTAAAACCCTGTAGCGGGAAGGAGAATGCGCTTTCTTCGGTATTGAAGGCATAGGCGAAGATCACCCACAGCGGAAAGTGCAGGAAGGCGAGTCCGCCATAGGCGGCCAGACGCAGGGCCCATGGCGTGCGTTCAGAGCGCATCGAAAGCCCCCAGTCGTTTGGAGATGGCCAGATAGATGCCGATCAGCGCGATGGGGACCACGGTGAAGGCGGCCGCCATCGGCATATTGCCGATCGAGCCTTGCATGGTGTACACCATATTGCCGATATAGAGGCCGGAGGGCCCGATCAGCTGCGGGATGATGAAGTCGCCCAGTGTCAGCGAAAAGGTAAAGATCGACCCGGCCACCACGCCCGGCACCGCCATCGGCAGAATGACATAGATAAAGGTCTGCCACGGGCGGGCGCCCAGATCGCCGGATGCCGCGATCAGGTTTTCCGGTACCCGCTCCAGCGCCGCCTGTATCGGTAAAATCATGAACGGCAGCCAGATATAGGTGAACACCCAGAAGCGGCCGAAGTTGGAGGTCGCAAGCGTGGTGCCGCCTATATGCGGCAGTGTCAGCATCCATTCATACAGGGGGATCAGCCCCAGCCTGTCTATCAGCCACCAGCTGATGCCGCCCTTGGCCAAGAGCACCGTCCACGCATACACCTTGACGATATAGCTGGCCCACATCGGCAGCATCACCGCTACATAGAAAAAGGCCTTCTCGGCGCCCCGGGCATGGCGTGCCATATAGTAGGCCAGCGGGAAGGCCAGCACCGCACTCATCGCCGACACCGCCAGCGCCATGCTGACCGTGCGCAAAATGATGTCGAGGTTGGTGTTGTCCAGCAGTGCCCGGTAGTTGGCGAGGGTCCACTCGGGCGTGACCTGCATGGTGAAATCGTCGAAGGTGTAGCCGCTTTGCAGCACCAGCGCCAATAGCGCGCCCAGATACACCACGCCAAACCACAGTAGCGGCGGGGTCAGCAGCAAGAGCAGCGCCAGCGTCGGGCTGCGGTAGAGCAGGGCCGACAGGCGGCGCCAGCCGCTGGCAGGGATGGCCGGTGACGGCCTCTCGATGCGCATGCTGTTCATGCCGCCTCCGTGAGCCAGTGCATGGCATCGCTACGCCATGACAGCTCGACCTCGCTGCCGACGGGTGGCAGTTCGCAGGCAAAGCTGGGGCTCAGTGCGGTCAGCATGTGGCGGCCGGCTAGCTCGACTTCGATGCGGCTGACCGCCCCCAGAAAGGCCAGCTCGCGCACCACACCGCGCGCGCGTATGGCATGGCCCTCGGCTGTGCCTTCGCGCCCGATCCGGATGCGCTCGGGGCGGATGGCGAATTCGCGCGCCTGCCCGGTCAGGGCTTGGGCAAGGCTGGCATCGACCACATTGCTGGTGCCGACAAAGTCGGCGACAAAGCGGGTAGCCGGTGCGTCGTACAGCATCTGTGGCGTCGCGACCTGCTCGATCTTGCCCTTGGCGAAAACGGCGACGCGGTCGGACATGGACAGTGCTTCGGACTGGTCGTGGGTGACGAAGACAAAGGTAATACCCAGCTGGCGCTGCAGCTTTTTCAGTTCGCTTTGCATCTGCTCCCTGAGCTTGAGATCCAGCGCACCCAAGGGCTCGTCCAGCAGCAGTACCCGCGGGCGGGCCACGATGGCGCGCGCCAGTGCCACGCGCTGGCGCTGGCCGCCGGACAATTCACCCGGCTTGCGCGCACCAAAGCCGTCCAGTGCGACCATGGCCAGTGCTTCCTCGGCACGGGCGAGGCGCTCCTTTTTAGCGACGCCCTTGACCATCAGGCCATAGGCGACGTTGGTGAGCACGTCCATGGTCGGAAACAGTGCGTAGTCCTGAAACACGGTATTGACATCGCGCTCGAACGGCGCGCGGCGGCTGGCGTCCTGGCCGGCAATCAGGATGCGGCCGGCGCTTGGCAGCTCGAAGCCGGCAATCAGGCGCAAGCAGGTGGTCTTGCCCGAACCTGATGGCCCGAGCATGGAGAAAAACTCGCCCTCTTTGATGGTGAGCGAAACATCATCGACGGCACGGGTCTGGCCGAACAGGCGGCTGACATGGTCGAA
>NZ_JBOFOO010000407.1:0-4656 GCF_051659485.1 Craterilacuibacter sp.
TTGGATTCGGAGAGGCGCGCGTTACCGCGCAGCGTCTTGATCACGCCACTTAAGCGTGTCGTCAGGTTGTCAAGCATGGGCCATCCTTCATTAATTTGCGCGGCAAAAATCCGGTCTTCAGGCCGGAGGGGTAGAGCGCCGCCCCCTCGGAGGCGATACTTTGGCTACTCCTATTTCCGCTTTCCTTTCTCTATGCAGTCTTGGATTCAAATGAATAACCATAACCATCTGCACGCTGAATCAGCGTACAAAAACGGTGATGAATACCCTGAATGGCGGGCTGCCCCGGTATCTGAATATTAAAGTTGCCGGTTGCACGCACTGCCACCCGCCCGCAATACGTGCCTGCTTTCTTGCCTGTGGTCACGACTGCTTTGATTCGGTCACCCGTCTGGAAACCAAAATGGCGTTTGCTGCGGGTGAGATAGCCACGCGGGAAACCCGACGCATCCAGCCGCGTGCGCTGGTAGCTGCCGCGTCCGGTGGCTTTGATATTCAGTACCGGACGCTGCCAATATCCGATGGCATCAACCCTGCCGACGCAGGCGGCATCAAGTGCATGAGTCTTGGGCACATCCAGCGTGTGACGATTAAATTTAGTCCTGCCGCCATCCGCTGTTTCCAGCGGCAGGCCTGTGTTTTTCAGCGCCGAGACCAGTGCATTGCGGGTGCTGTTGACGGCTGCGGCATCGTGCAACGGGGTCTTCAGTTGTTTCTTCAGCTTCGCCAGTCGTTCCGCTTGCTTGGCCAGGAATACTTCGACAGGCAGCGCATCCTTCTTCTGGTTGCACGGCTGGCAAGCCAGCGCCAGATTGCTAACCCGATCTGATCCACCTAGCGCACGCGGTTTGACATGCTCGACCTGCAGGGGCAAATCAGTCTTGTCGCAGTACACGCACTGGCGTTTAAACTTTTCCAGCAGGTATTCGCGCACGGTGTAACCGTGCAGCGTGCCTTGCTGGTAAGCAACGCCGGAAATCTCGGGGTTTTGCATGGACTGCATGTCGAACTTCACGCGCTCAACCGCGAGCGCGGACACCGGCGACCAGCGGCGCAGCCGCCCGACCCACGAAAGCGTTGTCTCCAGCCGATGCCGCAAGGAAGGCGCAAGCCAGCCTTCCGGTTTCGTCCGGTTGTCGAACCGTGGCGCACGATGGCGCAGGTTTTGACTGCGACGGCGGCGACGCATGGCGCTACGCGCCTGCAAAGCATCCCGAATGACCGAACCGCGATGCTGCAAATGACCTAGCCACAGCGGATGGACGGTGCGACGACTCGCTCCGCTTTCAGGATCAGTTTCGTCCTGCACCCGCACTAGCGCGATGCCGGTGGTTTTACTGCCGGGATCAAGCTTGATCTGCACCGGCTGCAAATCCCCGCCCACACGGTCTTTCAGCCGAATGGTGAACGGTACAAGCCGGATCACCACCGCCCGGCATGCATCCAGCAGCTTGCGGGCACGTTTTTCCGAACACGGCATCAATAGCTTTTTGCGTTTATCGAGTACAAACACGCTCACTGCGTATTGCTCCTAAATTCTGCGCTTACGCGCCTTGTGACAAGAACTTTCGTTCTGCTCCCCTCGGGCATGTCTGCAACCGGCTCCTGCTTTCGCAGCGGAAACAAGCTTCGGCGTTTTACCTTGCGCCAGCATGATCGAATCCTTCCAGTGTCCGGAACTGAGGAAGCATTCCGGAGTGGGTCTTAACGACCTGTTGCAAACGTAGCGGATTAAAATCGCTTGCCCTGGTCAAGCTCGCCCGCTTTTAGCAAGCGCCGGCCTTCCGACCGGGGTAGTTGACGTCTGCCAACGGCAATACCGCTTTGGTGTAGACTTCGAAGTTGTCTATTTTACACGAGCTGCCGGGTGCATGCCCGGCATTGACGGCCTTTATACGATGAGTGGTTTTCTGTTCGCGTTATCTTTATGTCTTCTGATGGGCTATCTGGTCCTGTCCTGGCATCACCTCGGGCACTGGAAAGGCTATCCGGTGCTGCCACGCTCACCCCGTATCGAGCATCTGCTGCTGGGCGTGCTGCTGCTGGCGCATGCGGCGCTGGTGCTGTTGCCGGTCTTGTCCGGCGGGTATCTGGATCTGGGGCTGGGGCGGGCGCTGTCGGCGCTGGTGTGGCTGATGCTGCTGATTTACTGGACCAGCAGTTTTTTCTATCGCGTCGAGGGCTTGCAACTTTTGATGCTGCCTTTGGCCGTGCTGGCGCTGGGCTTTGAAATCCTGCTGCCCGGGCAGCACATCAGTTACGAGCTGGCCAATCCGCTGTTTGCCCTGCATCTCTTGGTGTCCATGCTGGCGTATAGCCTGTTCGCCATTGCCGCATTGCTGGCCATGCTGATGCTGGTGCTGGACCGGGCGCTGCATGCCCGGCGCGGCACGGCTTTTACCCGCCAGCTGCCGCCCTTGTTATCGCTTGAAAGCATGATGTTTCAGGTGATCGCTGCGGGTTTCGCCCTGCTGTCGGTGTCGCTGGTGACCGGTATCCTGTTTTCCGAGCAGATGTTCGGCACGCCGCTGACCCTCAATCACAAGATTGTATTCGCCTGTGCCGCCTGGCTGGTGTTCGGCAGCCTGTTGCTGGGGCGCGTGCGCCGTGGCTGGCGTGGCCGCCTTGCCGTGCGCTGGATCTTGTCCGGGTTTTCCCTGTTATTGCTGGGTTATATCGGCAGCAAAATCGTGCTCGAGCTGCTGCTGGGGCGTTAAGCATGCCCCGGCATTGTTAGCGGCCGAATAGCGCCAGCGCCTTGCCGCGCTGGGCGGCATGGTCGACGATGGGGGCCGGATAATCGTGGCCCAGGCTAAATCCGTCGGGCAGGGTTTTGGCGAGCCAGGGGGCGTGGATGGCTTTGTTGTCCAGCGCCGCCAGTGCCGGCAGATAGCGGCGGATAAAGCGCCCGTCCGGATCGAATTTTTGCGACTGGGTGACCGGGTTGAAGATGCGAAACCAGGGCTGGGCATCGCAGCCGGTGGAGGCGGCCCACTGCCAGCCGCCATTGTTCGCCGCCAGATCATAGTCCAGCAGCTTGGCGGCAAAGTAGTGCTCGCCACGGCGCCAGTCGATCAGTAAATCCTTCACCAAAAAACTGGCCGCCACCATGCGCAGGCGGTTGTGCATATAACCGCTGCTGTTTAACTGCAGCATGGCCGCATCGATCAGCGGGTAGCCGGTGCGTCCCTCGCACCAGGCGGTAAAATGCGCGTCTTCCCCCGGCCAGGCCAGCTCGCGGTAAGCCGGCTTGAAGCTGGCTTGCTCGACCTCTGGGTAGTGCCACAGCAACTGCTGGTAAAACTCGCGCCAGACAAGTTCGTTCAGCCACACCTGCGCCCCGGCGCTGGCCTCATTTAGCGCCAGTTGCACCAAGGCGCGGATAGAGACCGTGCCGAAGCGTAAATGGGCCGACAAATAAGACACGCCTTTACGCGCCGGAAAATCGCGCAGCGCCGCGTAGTCGGCGATGCGGCCGGCAAAATCGTCTAGCAGTGCCTGTGCGCCATGCATGCCGGTACGGATATTCTGCGCGGCCAGATCGACCGCCTCAAAGCCGGTAACCGTAATCGGCGCATCGCTGCCTTGCAGTGCCGGCGGCAGGCTGGCGCGGGCGACAAAGTGCCGGCTGTCCAGCACCACTTGCCACGGCGCATGATCCTGCGGCGCCAGACGCGCGCGCCAGGCGCGGGCATAGGGGGTAAACACGGTATAGGGTTTGCCTGCCGCACTCAGCACTTCATCCTGCTCGAAAATCACCTGATCCTTCACCGCCTCTACGTGGATGCCTTGTGCCTCCAGTTGTGCCGTGATGGCGGCATCGCGCTGCCTCGCCATCGGTTCGTAATCGCGGGCAAAAAACAGCTGGCGGGCACCGGTTTGCGCCGCCAGTGACGGAATGACGGCCAGCGGGTCGCCATGGCATAGCACGAGCTCGCTGCCGAGTTGGCGCAGTTGCTGGCGTATTTCTGCCAGTGCCGCACAGATAAAGGCGATGCGTTTATCGTCCGGCGGCAGCGTGTCCAGCAATGCCGGGTCGAAGATGAATAGCGCCAGCACCGGCCCGGCTTGCTGCGCCCGGGCGAGGGCCGCATGGTCGCTCAGGCGCAGATCGCGGCGTAACCAGCACAGGATGGGGGGTGTCATCGGCGGCACTTTCATGGTGAGTACGGTATCGGCTTATATAGCTTTATCACGTTGTTGTAAATTTGAAACAATCGCTAAGGCCATGAAATATAGGCTTTTGCTGGGTTTTTTGGTGGGCGGGTGTCTCTATTCTGGCCGAAAAGTGCGCGTGCTTTTGTTTTTTTGCAACGTGGCACTTAGTATATGTGCATGACCAGCGCGGTACAGCGCCGGCAAAAAATACTTGGCCCGGCATAGGGACCGGGTTAGTTAACCGACCTCGAAAAAGGAAAGACTCATGAACAAGAAAATTATCGCACTGGCTGTTGCCTTGCTGCCTGCTGCCGCCATGGCTGACGTGACCATCTACGGCGCGATCAAGGCCGGCGTTGAAGGTGTTAAAGTAGGCGATGCAGGCACTGTAACCAATGTTGACGATATCGGTTCGCGTATCGGCTTCAAGGGTAGCGAAGATCTGGGCAATGGCCTGAAGGCGATCTGGCAGGTTGAGTCCAAGCTGAGCATCGATGG
>NZ_JBOFOO010000408.1:0-7756 GCF_051659485.1 Craterilacuibacter sp.
CCGTGCGGCCCGATCAATACCGTAGACGAAGCCTTTGCCGACCCGCAGATCCGCCATCGCCAGATGGCGCTGCAACTGCAGGACAGTGCCGGGCAGCAGGTGCCGCAAGTCGCATGCCCTATCCGCCTGTCCGGCACACCGCTCGAATACACATTGGCACCGCCCAAACTGGGCGAGCATTCTGCCACCATCCTGGGTGAACTGGGTTATACGCCGCAGCAAATTGCCGCCTTGCGCGAACAAAGTGTGGTTTAAACGGTCGTTCGTTTTTGACGCAATGCATTAAAAATAGCATTATTGCATGCAACATGGAGAAAGCCTGGCGTAAGGCATAAGGAGAAGCGGTGGAACGCGAATATATGGAATACGATGTCGTGGTCGTCGGTGGAGGCCCTTCCGGGCTGACCACCGCGATCCGTCTCAAGCAACTGGCAGCAAAAACCGGGCAGGAACTCAGCGTCTGCCTGCTGGAAAAAGGCTCGGAAATCGGCGCGCATATCTTGTCCGGCGCCGTGATCGAGCCGCGCGCACTGGAAGAACTGATTCCGGACTGGAAAGAAAAGGGTGCGCCGCTGAATACGCCGGCGAAAAAAGACGCGTTCCTGCTGTTGACTGAAACCGAATCGGTGCAGCTGCCAACGCCTCCGCAGATGCACAACGAAGGCAACTATATTGTCAGCCTGGGTAATTTCTGCCGCTGGCTGGGGCAGCAGGCTGAAGAATTGGGTGTGGAAATCTACCCGGGCTTTGCCGCCGCCGAAGTGCTGTATCACGCCGATGGTTCGGTCAAGGGGGTCGCCACCGGCGACATGGGCATCGCTAAAGACGGCGAGAAAACCGATGCCTGGCAGCCGGGAATGGAGCTGTGGGCCAAGCAGACCATCTTCGCCGAAGGCTGCCGCGGTTCGCTGACCAAGACCCTGTTCCAGCGCTTCGACCTGCAGCGTGATGCCGATCCCCAGACCTACGGCATCGGTATCAAGGAGCTGTGGGAAGTCCCGCCGGCCCAGCATGAAGAAGGCAAGATCGTGCATACCGTGGGCTGGCCGCTGGATTCGGCCACTTATGGCGGCTCTTTCCTTTATCACCTCGAAGGCAATCAGGTGGTGGTCGGTTATGTGGTCGGTCTGGATTACAAGAATCCCTATCTGTCGCCGTTTGAAGAGTTCCAGCGCTTCAAGACCCACCCGGCCATCAGCCATTATTTCAAGGGCGCACGGCGTATCTCTTATGGTGCCCGCGCGCTGGTCGAAGGCGGTCTGCAAAGCCTGCCCAAGCTGACCTTCCCCGGTGGTGTACTGGTTGGCGACACGGCGGGCTTTTTGAACATGCCCAAGATCAAGGGCACGCATACCGCGATGAAGTCGGGCCTGTTGGCGGCCGATTCGGTGTTCGAGTTGCTGACCTCGGGTGAGGGCGGCAACGAGGCGCTGGCCTATCCGGCACGTTTCGAAAAGAGCTGGCTGAAGGACGAGTTGTACCGCGCACGCAATATCCGCCCGTCGTTCCGCTGGGGGATGTGGGGGGCGATGCTGTACTCGGCCATCGATACCTATATTTTCGCCGGCAAAGCGCCGTGGACGCTGCGCCACAAGCACAAGGATCACGAGTGCCTGCGCCCGGCCGACGAGTTTGCCCCTATCGTCTATCCCAAGCCGGACGGCAAGCTGACCTTCGACCGCTTAAGTTCGGTGTTTATTTCCAACACCAACCATAGCGAAGACCAGCCGCCGCATTTGAAACTGAAAAACGCCGATGTGCCGATTCAGATCAATCTGGCCAAGTACGATGCGCCCGAGCAGCGTTATTGCCCGGCCGGCGTGTATGAAATCATGGGGCAGGAAGAAGGCCAGCCGCGTTTGCAGATCAATGCGCAGAACTGCGTGCACTGCAAGACCTGCGATATCAAGGACCCGACCCAGAACATCAACTGGACTACGCCTGAAGGCGGCGGCGGGCCCAACTACCCGAATATGTAAGTCGCGTATCCTGCAACCCGGCCCCGCGCCGGGTTTTTCATGTGGCGAACTAGGGGAGTGTGGTTTTTTGCTGGGGGCTTGCCTGTGCCGCCTTGACAATCCCGGTTCATCTTGTCAGGATGATTGCCATGAACACGCCAAACGCATTCGCTCACGCTTATTATTGGTACCGCACCTTGGGTGGCGGCGCCGGTGGGTTTGCGTGAACTGAATTCGCAAAGAATCCCGAACGAATGCCGCCGCAGTCAGGCGGCATTTGTGCATTTAGTACTCAGGCACATCAGGCTCCAGACTGCGGCACCCTGGAGCAGCTCCGTATGGCAGACAGTAAAGACATTATCGCTACCCCCCAGACCGCCTTGCCGCTAGCGCGCACTGCCGTGCTGTGGCCTGTCTATCTGCTGGCGGACGCCGAGGCCTTGTCTTGCGGCAAGCCGGTCTCTCTCGCGCCTTTGGCGCTGCTGGAGGCGGGGGATGCCGGCCTGATCGAGTCTTTGATTCCCGAAATCCGCCAGCTGGCCATCTTGCTGGCTGCGCGCCGCTATTGCGAAGCGCAGCCGGCTGTTCCGCGCCTGAGCGATAGTGCCGACTGGCTGGCCGCCCGCATCTTGCTGCTGGGCTTGACGCATATCGCCTTGCCCGAGTCGGCCCTGCCGCTGCTGGCCAGTGCCAACCGGCGTCTGGCGGCGCTGGCCGGGGGCTTGGGTTTGGCCGCTCCCAAGGCCGAAGCCTTGTTGCTGACGCCCGAGTCGGGCGTCGCTGCGGACTTGATTCAGGCTTGGGGCGAGACGGCATTTCAAAATATGATGGATGGCGACTGCGCCATCAGCCGTACCCGTGCGCTGCGGGTTCATTTGCGTTTGCGTGCCAGCGCGTGGCTGACGCGGCTGGGTTTGTAACCGGACAATATAAAGGAGCTGCAGGATGGATTATGAAGTAATAGGCACCGGCGATCGCCGGCTAAACAATCTGGCGCTGCTGGTGTATGCGATTCAGGCGATCAGCCTGTTTACCGGCCTGCCGGCGCTGGTCGGGCTCGTCATCAACTACCTCAAACTGCCGGATGTGCGCGGCACCCTGTTTGAAAGCCACTTCCGCTGGCAGATCCGTACTTTCTGGTGGATGCTGCTGTGGTCTGTCGTCGGTGGCCTGCTGGCGTGGATACTGGTCGGCTTCGTTATTCTGGGCGTGGCCTGGCTCTGGTTTGTCTATCGCATCATCCGCGGATTTCTGGCACTGAACGACGGCAAGGCAATGCCGCTTTAAGCCGGGTAAAACCGGCTATTGCCTTGTTTTGCCATGTTTTTTATTGAATTTATCGCCTGTCGCGTGACAGGCCATCCCGCGATGGGCACAATGCCCTCCTTTTCCCGTCAGACTGGTCATGGATCCCGAGCTTCTAACCCTGATCGCCACACGCCACATGCCCTTCGGTAAGTACAAGGGAATGCTGATTGCCGATTTGCCGCAGGCTTATCTGGTGTGGTTCGCGCGCAAGGGCTTTCCGCCGGGAGAAACCGGCCGCCTGCTGGCGCTGACGCTGGAACTCAAACACAACGGCTTGATCCATCTGGTCAACCCTTTAAGAAAGCAGTAAATAATGGCGATCCAATGGTTCCCCGGCCATATGAACAAGGCCAAGAAGGATGTGGCCGAGCGTCTGCGCGGTATCGATGTCGTCATCGAGATGCTGGATGCCCGTCTGCCGGCCTCCAGTGTCAATCCGATGATCGCGCAAATGGCGCGCCGCAAACCTACGCTCAAGATTCTCAACAAGCAGGATCTGGCTGATCCGGTAGTGACCCAGCAGTGGCTAAGCTGGTATCGCAAGCAACCCGGCACCCAGGCTATCGGTCTGGATGCCGGCGAGCGTGCGCCGACCCAGCGGCTGATCAATGCCTGCCGTGAACTGGTACCCAACCGTGGCGGTCTGGATAAGCCTTTGCGCGTGATGATCTGCGGCATTCCCAACGTCGGCAAATCCACGCTGATCAATACCATGACCGGCCGCAAGATTGCCAAGACTGGCAATATGCCGGGCGTGACCAAGGGCGAGCAGCGCATCATGCTGGCCGACGACTTCGAGCTATTCGATACCCCTGGCATGCTGTGGCCCAAGATCGAGGTGGAAGAGGGCGGCTACAATCTGGCGGCCAGCGGCGCGGTCGGCCGTAATGCGATGGACGAAGAAGAAGTCGTGCTCGAATTGCTCAAATATCTGCTGCAGCACTATGCGGCTGAACTGGCGGCGCGTTACAAGCTGGACGACATCAGCGGCCTGCAAGACTGGCAGGTGCTGGAAATGATAGGCAAGAAGCGTGGCGCGGTACTGGGTGGCGGCCGCATCAATATCCAGAAAACCTCCGAAATCGTACTGACCGAGTTCCGCGACGGCTTGATCGGCCGCTTGACGCTGGAGCGTCCGGACGAATGGGCGGTATGGAAGAAGCGCGCCAAGGAACTGATCGCCGAGCGTGCCGCCGCCAAGCAGGCGCGCGAGCAGGAATACGCCAAGCGCGCCAACGGCAAGCGTAACTGAGCGCATGGACAAGCTGCTGCCCTATGTGCTGATCGCGGTCGGCTTGTCGGCCTTTGTCTATTTGTGGCGTCTGGGTGAAACCGGGCGCGCGGCCGAAGCCTGGCCGACGGCCATCGGTGAAATCACCGGAAGCCGGATCGATAGCCGCCTGCGCCGTGGTGGCGGCGATGCTAGCGCCCGCGAAGAGTACAAGGCGCTGCTGACTTATCGCTACCGTTACAACGGTGTGGACTACACCGGCGCTACCGTGTCTTTCCCCGATGCCGGCTACCAGTCAAGTGTGTCCAGCGCCGAGGCCAGAGTCGCCAAATATCCGGTGGGCAGCAAGGTGAAGGTGTATGTCAATCCGGCCCATCCGGCGCAAGCCTGCCTTGAGGCCGGACGGCACTGGACGGTATGGATAGGGCTGGCGCTGACTTTGCTGTTTGTCGCCGCGGGCGCGGGGCTGTTACTGGGCCTGATCTGAAGCGATGGTTTTGCAAAGCGGTGTCCAGGGGACACCGCTTTTTTACGCCCGTTTTGCGTGCGGCTTGGCCGCAGTCTGGACGATGGGGTGCCATTTCGCTGCTTATGTCATTTTATAGTTGATTTTTATCAATACAACATCAATTTTAATAATAAATTATCTATTAATGTTTGAGGCTTGCGGACGCGAAGCGTAAAGTAAGTGCTCCCTAAATGGCTGGATGGAGTGCTTCATGTCGTTTCGCCGTATTGCCCCGCTTACCGCTGCCTGTCTCGCTGCTTTCTCGATGTCTGCCTTTGCCGCCCCGCTGGACCCTGCCAAGGTCAAGTCGGTCGTTGATGCACAGGTCCCGGCTTATCTGCAGGATCACAAGGCCATTACCGAGATCGAATCGCCCACCGGCGACAAGGCAGGTAGTCGCCAGATGGCCGATTGGCTCAAGGCCCGCTTCGAGCCGCTGGGTTACAAGGCCGAGTACCGCGAGAACGACGCCGGCACCCATGTCATCCTGCGCAAAAAAGGTGAAGGCCAGCAGCGTGTGCTGATTCTGGGCCATACCGATACCGTGCAGCCCAAGGGTAGCCTGGTCAAGAAACCGTACAGCTATGACGCCAAGACCGGCCTGTCGCAAGGCCCGGGCGCAGGCGACAGCAAGGCTTCGGTCGCCCAGCTGCTGCATTTCGCTCAGGCAATGGAAAAGCTGGGGTACAAGAACTACGGCGAGATGATTTTCTACTTTGATGCCGAAGAAGAAGTCGGCTCCGATCTGGAAGAGCAGATCCTTGACGAGCTGGCCAAGCAGGCCGACCTGACGCTGTCGGTCGATACTGCCCGTCCGGGCTGGGGCCTGACCACGCAGCGCAAGTGGGCTGCCAACTTCGATATCAGCGTCAAGGGCACGACCGGCCACGCCGGCAACTCGCCGCAGTCGTCGGCCAGCGCCACGGTCGAGCTGGCTAACCAGATCACCCGCATCATGAAGCTGGCCAGCCCGCTGCCGAAAGATCCGTCCCAGTTCACGCCTCAAGCTCTGGTCAAACGCGGCCTTTCCGACCATGGCCAGTTTATTCCCGAGCTGACCATTAACGTCGGTGTGATCGAAACCCCGAATACCAAGCGCAATAGCGTGCCGGCCGCCGCCAGCGCCAAGCTGGATGTGCGTGGCTACAAGGCCGAAGACCTGAAGAAGATTCAGGCTGCCATCGCCAAGATTGCCGCCACCCCTGCCGTAGGTGGCACCAAGGTCGAAGTGAAGGGGCCATTCGGCTTCCTGCCGGCGATGGAAAAAACCCCGGCGGCTGCGCGTCTGGTTGAATCCTACAAGAAGATCGTCAAGCAGCAATACGCGGCCGACGTGGTGGAGTGGTCGGGTGGTGGCGTGACCATCGGTAATTTCACCGCCAAGCATATTCCGACCATAGACGGCTTGGGCGTGGAAACCGACTACGAGCACGATCTGGACAAGGAAACGGTAGACCTGAAAACCTTTGCCCCGCGCACCGTCAGCATGATTTTGTTGCTGGATGAAGTTGCGGCCAAGGGACTGCAGGCCAAGTAAGGCCGGCTTAGGCATCTGTCGCACAGGGCGCCCGCGTGGCGCCCTTTTTACGTACTGCCTCATCGAAAGCATGGCTGGTGGTTGGTTTTCCTGATTTAATGCTTTGGCATTATTTGCAACGAAAAACTGGGAGCGACAGCATGCAGCAAAGCGACTTTTATGCGGCAAAAATCGAGTTCGAGACCGACAGCTACGATGTGTTCACCCAGTTGCAAAATGGCGAGGCGCTATTGCTGGTAGACGGGCGCTCGCCGGCGGCATTTGCTGCCGAGACGCTGCCGGGGGCCATCAGCCTGCCACACCGCAGCATCAATCGCGACAGCACGCGCGATCTGCCGCGCGATGTGCTGCTGGTCAGCTTTTGTGACGGCATCGGCTGCAATGCCTCGACCAAAACCGCGCTGGCCTTGTCGCGACTGGGTTTCAGGGTCAAGGAGTTATTGGGCGGCATCGACTGGTGGAAGCGCGACGGCTACGCGACCACCGCGACGGCAGGGCAAGATATCGATTGCGGCTGTGGAGGCTGAGATGGACAGTTTCGAGCTTAATGCGCAGGGGCAGCCGCTGGGCTTGCCGGTGCCCGGCTGGCAGGGTGCAACCTTGCCGCAAAAAATCACGCTTAACGGGCGTTATTGCCGGCTTGAGGCGCTGGATGCCGCCCGCCATGGCGAGGCACTGTATGCGGCGCTGGCCGGCGATGCGGCGGGCTGGACTTATCTTGGCGGCAGGCCTGGCAGCCTCGCGGATTTCATGGTCAAAATGCGCAGGGATGAAAACAGTACGGATCCGCTGTTTTTTGCCATTGTCGACGACAGTGGCCAGGCGCAGGGCATCGCCAGCTATCTGCGCATCGATGCGCTCAATGGCGTGATCGAAATGGGCTGGATACATTTTTCACCGCACCTGCAGCGCAGTCGCGTGGCGAGCGAAGCGCTGTTCTTGCTGCTGCAGCACGCTTTTGCGCTGGGCTATCGCCGCTGTGAATGGAAGTGTGACGCGCTGAATGCGCCATCGCGTGCGGCCGCCTTGCGTCTGGGCTTCAGCTACGAGGGTACTTTCCGTCAGGCGCGGGTCCGGCCGGACGGGCGCAACCGCGATACGGCATGGTTTTCGCTGCTGGATGGCGAGTGGCCGGCGGTGCAGCAGGCATTCAACGACTACTTGCTGCCGGAGAATTTCGATGCGCAGGGCAGCCAGCGGCGGGCACTGGCGGC
>NZ_JBOFOO010000409.1:0-3326 GCF_051659485.1 Craterilacuibacter sp.
GCAATACCGCTTTACATGCGGGACTGAGGTGTTTTGTTTGCTTTGCCGGAGGAGGGGGAATGAACTTTTATCAGTTGCTTCTGATCATGCGCGCCAGGTATCGCTTAGGCCTGATCGTGCTGATGTTGACACTATTGACGACCTTGCTGGTCAGCATGTCATTGCCGCGCGAGTATACAGCGGAGACTTCGGTCGTGCTGGATGTCAAATCCCCCGATCCGATTGCCGGTATGGTGTTTTCGGGCATGATGGCGCCAAGCTATATGGCGACCCAGGTGGACATCATCAATAGTGAGCGGGTGGCGCGCCAGGTCGTGCGCTCACTTAAGCTGGAGCAAGGTCCAGGTGTACGTGAACAGTGGCTGGCAGCTAGCAAGGGTAAGGGCGAGATGATCGGGTGGCTATCCGGCATGCTCAAAACAGGTCTTAACGTCATGCCTACGCGGGAAAGCAACGTAATCCGCATTGAGTTTACCGCCACTGACGCCGCATTCGCGGCCGCCGCTGCCAATGCCTTTGCCCAAGCGTATATCGACACCAATATAGGCTTGCGTGCCGAACCGGCGCAGCAGTATGCCCAGTGGTTCGAAAGCCAGACCGCCATTCAGCGCCGTCAATTACAGGCGGCACAGAAGGCACTCTCCGATTTTCAGCAGCAGACCGGCATCGTATCGGGAGACGAGCGGGTGGATTATGAAACCGCCCGTTTGAATGATCTGTCCAGTCAGCTTACCCAGGCACAGTCGCAAGGTCAGGATGTCAAAAGCAAGCAGCGTGGTGCCAATGATACCTTGCCGGAGGTGATGCAAAGCCCGCTGATTATCCAGCTCAAGACGGATATTGCGCGTCAGGAATCACAACTGCGCGAGCTGGTTGCCAAGACCGGGGTCAACCACCCGCAGGTGCGCAGCCTGTCGGCTCAGCTCTCCGATCTCAAGCAGACGCTGGCGGCGGAAACCCGCAAGGTGCGTATTTCATTAGGGACCAGCGGCCAGATCAGCCTGTACAAGGAAGCGGATATCAAGGCTGCTATCGAAGTGCAGAAGCAGAAGATTCTGGACCTGAAAAAACAACGCGATGCGATCAGCTTATTGCAGATGGAAGTGCAAAATGCCCAGCGTGCGTTTGATGGTGTGACGCAGCGTGCGTCGCAAAGCAAGCTTGAGTCGCAGATGGTTCAGACTAATGTAAGCGTGCTTAATCCGGCAAGCGCGCCATTGCTGCCCACCCGCCCAAAAATCCTCCTCAATCTGCTGGTTTCTGCTTTTTTAGGCATGCTGCTGGGGGTGGGCAGTATATTGCTGCGTGAACTGCTGGATCGGCGGGTGCGCAGTGCCGAAGATCTGGTTTTGCTTAGCGGTGCGCCCTTACTGGGGCATGTTGCCGATGCCAGCCAGCAGCCCGCATCCCGGCGCTTGCGCTGGATAGGGCGAAGTGTGCCTTCCAGTCATAGCCTTAACGAGGTGTAAGCATGTCCGAGATGACGCCACCCAGGCTGACCGAAGTTGTCATGGCCAAAAATGTGGAATCTGTGCCTCGCAGCATAGGCGATATTCTGCTGCGGGACGGCCTGATTCGTACTGTCGATATTCCGCGGATTGTCCGTGCGCAGTCTGCAGAGGGCTTACGCTTTGGCGAAGCTGCCGTGCGCTTGGGCCTGATCAGTCAGGCCGGCCTGATGCAGGCGCTATCGCACCAGTATGACTACCCTTATCTGGCTAAAGGGGATGATAGTGTCAGCGGCGAGGTGATTGCAGCTTTTGATCCTTTTTCGCCAGCGGTAGAGCAACTGCGTATTTTGCGCAGTCAGTTGTTGATGCGCTGGTTTTCGCATGAGACCCGGCATAAAACGCTGGCCGTCGTCAGTGCCGGCGCCAAAGAGGGACGTAGCTTTATCAGTGCCAATCTGGCCGTGCTATTTGCGCAACTGGGGGAGCGTACGCTGCTGATTGATGCCGACCTGCGCCAGCCGAGCCTGCATCGTTTGTTTCGGCTTGGCAATCAGGCGGGGCTCGCCAATCTGCTGGCATCGCGATGCGAACTGGACGCTGCAATCGATACCGTTTCTGCACTGCCTCACCTCACAATTATGCCTGCGGGGATTACACCGCCAAATCCATTGGAACTACTTAGCCGGCCGCGCATGGGCGAGTTGCTGGAGATGCTGAAGCAGCATTTCGATGTGATTCTGCTGGATACGCCGGCGGCAATGGGCTTGTCCGATGCCAGTGTGGTCGCTAGGCGCGCGGGAGGGGCGCTGATTGTTGCCGAGCGGGGTAAGACCTGCGCGAAAGCACTGGCAGCGCTGGCGGCTGAGTTGGAGCAGGCGCAGGTCGAACGTGTAGGTTGTGTCATCAATCGCTGAGCGCTCTGTGAGTGGTATTGCCCGGGAGGGAGATATGGCTAGACGTATTGTCATGTTATGTACATCAGGGCGGGGTGGCATGTTGTCGGTAGTCGAGCGCTACCAGCAGGATGGCGTATTCAAACGCTGGGATATCCGCCTATTGTCGCCGCATTGCGAGGGTGCATTATGGCGTCGTTTGCTTGCCGCATTGACCGCCTTGATGTCGTTTAGCGGTGAGTTACTCCTTAACCGGGTTTCATTGCTGCATTGCCATGTTGCCATGGCTGGTAGCTTCTGGCGTAAATCACTGTTTGCCTTGCTGGCCCGTACGCGTGGGGTTCCGGTTGTTTTTCATTTGCATGGTTCTGATTTGAAGCCTTGGTATGCGGCCCAGCCTCAATGGCGAAAAAACTGGATACGCCGCGTGCTGGAACAGTGTGCTGCGGTGTTGGTACTCTCGGAGAGTTGGCGTGGTTTTGTGCTGGATATTGCACCTGCCGCGCGAGTGACGGTCTTGCATAATTATGTTGACTTGCCGGCCGAGCCCTTGCGTCAGTGGCAGCAGGGGAGGGTAACGCTGTTGTTTCTCGGGCTGGTTGGCCTGCGTAAGGGGATTTTTGACCTGTTGCCGGCATTCAAGCAGGCACTTGCCGCCTGTCCGGAGCTATTTTTGCAGATCGGCGGAAATGGAGAGATTGAGGCCGCAAAGCGGCAAGCTGCCGAATTGGGTATTGCATCGCAGGTCGAGTTTGCCGGTTGGGTCGATGGAGCCCGGAAAGAAGCATTGCTTGCAGGTGCCGATATCGTGGTGCTGCCCTCATATAACGAAGGAATGCCTATCAGCCTGATGGAAGCCATGGGGTGGGCATTGCCGGTTATATCCACTACGGTGGGCGGGATTCCGGAACTGGTTCGTGATGGTGAGGATGGACTCTTGTATGAGGCTGGTGATATCGATGCCCTGTGTCAGGCCATACTC
>NZ_JBOFOO010000410.1:0-10497 GCF_051659485.1 Craterilacuibacter sp.
AAGCCATCCAACACCTCCCACGCAAAACGGGGCGCTAGCCCCGTTTCTTATTTTCCATGCTGACAAAAAAATCAAAAAACACATAACCCTTAAATATCAACAATTTAAGTAGCACGCCCAAAGCCACCAGACAATACCAAACGCAAATGCAACCTACCCAAAAAAAATAAGCATCAATATTTAATAATTTAATATTGAACTAATGGGTTGAATCATGGTATTTCTGAAAATAGAAGCCCGCACTATAACACCACATCAAGCGGGCTAAAAAAACACACAGGGTCACGAGAAAGGACATAACAACATGCTCCGCCAGCATCCAAAAGGGCTCTACCTTTTGTTCGCCACCGAGATGTGGGAACGCTTCAGTTATTACGGCATGCGTGCCCTCTTCGTACTGTTCATGGTCAATGCCCTGATGTACGACAAGGTGCAGGCCTCCGAGATTTACGGCTCGTTTACCGGCTTGGTGTATTTTGCACCGCTGCTGGGTGGCTATATTGCCGACCGCTACTGGGGAAACCGGCGCTCCATCGTTGTCGGCGCTCTGTTAATGGCCGCCGGTCAGTTTGCCATGTTTACCTCCGGCCTATTCCATACCGACGCGGCCACCGCCACACCATGGCTGTATGGTGGCTTGGGACTACTGATTGCCGGCAATGGCCTGTTCAAGCCAAATATCTCGTCCATGGTCGGCCAGTTGTATCCCGCCGGGGACCAGCGCATCGATTCTGCCTTTACCATTTTCTACATGGGCATTAATTCAGGCGCGCTACTGGCGCCACTCGTCTGCGGGACACTGGGGGATACCGGCAATCCGGATGACTTCAAATGGGGCTTCCTTGCTGCCGGTGTGGGCATGCTGATCTCGCTTTGCCTATTCATCTTCTTCAAGGACAAGCATCTGGTGACACCGGAAGGCAAAGCCATCGGTCTGCCGCCAGTTTCCAAGCGCGACGCTTCGGGCAACGCCATCAAGCATGCACCATTGACCTATATCGAGAAGCAGCGACTGGCCGTGATTCTGATTCTGTCGGCCTTCGTGATCTTTTTCTGGTCGGCTTTCGAACAAGCCGGAGCTTCTCTCACCTTCTTTGCTGCCGAACAAACCAATCGCAATGTACTGGGCTTTACCATTCCGGCCTCCTACTTCCAGTCGATCAACCCGATCTCCATCGTACTGTTCGCGCCTATCTTTGCCTGGCTATGGACCAAGCTGGGTAAGCGCGGCGTCGAACCGAACTCGCCGATGAAAATGGCAATCGGCCTCTTGTTTCTGGCGCTGGGTTATCTGGTGATTGCTTTTGGTGTCAGCGGTGTGACTGCCGACACCAAGGTCAGCATGATGTGGCTGGTCAGCCTCTATATGTTGCATACCTTTGGCGAACTGTGTCTGTCGCCTATCGGCCTGTCGCTGGTGGTCAAGCTGTCGCCGGCACGACTGACCTCCATGATGATGGGGATCTGGTTTGTCTCCAATGCCGCCGCCAATAAGTTTGCCGGCATGCTGTCCGAACTGTACCCGGAGCCTGGCAAGCCGGTGCCACAACTGCTGGGCTATGCCGTCAACAATCTGCATGACTTCTTTATGTTGTTCGTGTTTATGGCCGGTACGGCAGCACTGATCTTGTTCGCGCTATCCAGCACGCTCAAGAAGATGATGCACGGTCTGAGCTAAGAAGTAAGATTCGGCAAAATGGGGAGGGCTTTCGCCCTCCCCATTTTTTTGCCTATCCATCCATAGCGGTCAAACAAGCATGCCCAGCGTCTCTACTTACTCGAACACCAGTACGCCATCTCTGGCATCGACACGCACAATAGCCTTGGGCAGGTAACGCCCGGCCAGAATTGCCTTGGAAAGCGGGTTTTCAATCTCGCTCTGGATGGCACGCTTAAGCGGTCGCGCGCCATAGACCGGATCAAAGCCCGCTTCGGCCAACAGGCTTAGCGCGCTATCCGATACCTCCAGTCCCAGCTCCAGCTTGGCCAGACGGGACTCCAGCAATTTAAGCTGGATGCGGGCGATGGACTGGATATTCTTTTCATCCAGCGCATGGAATACCACCACTTCGTCGATACGGTTGACGAACTCGGGGCGGAAATAACCCTTGACCTCGGCCATCACTGCCAGCTTGATCACTTGATAATCATCGGTCGCCATGACCTGAATCTGCTCGCTACCGATATTCGAGGTCATCACCACCACCGTATTTTTAAAGTCTACGGTACGCCCCTGCCCATCGGTTAAGCGGCCATCGTCCAGCACCTGCAGCAACACATTGAATACATCCGGATGTGCCTTCTCCACTTCATCCAGCAAAATCACGCTATAGGGTTTGCGCCGTACCTGCTCGGTCAGATAACCGCCCTCCTCATAACCGACATAGCCCGGAGGCGCACCGATCAGCCGGGCAACCGAATGCTTCTCCATATACTCGGACATATCGATACGGATCAGGTGGCTTTCACTATCAAACAAGAACCCGGCCAGTGCTTTGCACAACTCGGTCTTGCCTACACCGGTAGGCCCCAGAAACAGAAAGGAGCCGTAAGGCTTGTTCGGGTCGGACAGACCCGAGCGCGAACGGCGGATGGCATCGGCCACCGCCGTCGCGGCCTCGTCCTGCCCGACTACGCGCTGATGCAGCACATCTTCCATATGCAATAATTTGTCGCGCTCGCCGGTCAGCATTTTGGAGACGGGGATACCGGTCATGCGGCTGATGACTTCGGCGATTTCCTCGGTCCCCACCTCGGTGCGCAGCAGCCGGTGATCGGCAACGGCCTCATCACTGCTTTTTTCGGCAACAGTCAGTTGCGCCTCCAGCTGCGGCAGCCTGCCATACTGCAGTTCAGCCAGCTTTTGCCAATCGCCCTTGCGCTTGAGTTCTTCCATCTCGTTCTTGAGCTTGTCTATTTCTTCCTTGATGCTCTGGCTACCCTGCTGCGAGGCTTTCTCTGCTTTCCAGATTTCTTCCAGATCGGAATAGTCCTTGGACAGGCGCGCAATTTCGTCTTCTATCAGTGCCAGACGCCGCTGCGAGGCCTCGTCACTCTCCCGCCGAACCGCCTCGCGCTCGATTTTGAGCTGGATCAAGCGCCTATCCATCTTGTCCATTTCTTCCGGCTTGGAATCCAGTTCCATCTTGATGCGGGAGGCTGCCTCGTCAATCAGGTCGATCGCCTTGTCCGGCAAGAAGCGGTCGGTGATATAGCGGTGGGAGAGCTCGGCCGCCGCCACTATCGCCGGATCGGTAATATCGACACCATGATGGATTTCATACTTTTCTTTCAGCCCGCGCAGAATGGCGATGGTGTCCTCGACCGAAGGTTCATCCACCAATACCTTCTGAAAGCGTCGCTCCAGCGCCGCATCCTTCTCGATATACTTGCGATACTCGTCCAGCGTCGTCGCTCCCATGCAGTGCAACTCGCCACGAGCCAGTGCCGGCTTCAGCATATTGCCGGCATCCATCGCCCCTTCGGCCTTGCCGGCACCCACCAGCGTATGGATTTCATCGATAAAGACGATGGTATTGCCCTCGTCCTTGGCGAGATCAGTCAACACGGCTTTCAACCGCTCTTCAAATTCGCCACGGAACTTGGCACCCGCCAACAAGCTGGCCAGATCCAGTACCAGCAACTTCTTGCCCTTGAGACTGTCCGGCACTTCGCCATTGATAATACGCTGTGCCAGCCCCTCGACGATGGCGGTCTTGCCCACCCCCGGCTCACCGATCAGCACCGGGTTATTCTTGGTTCGACGCAGCAGCACCTGAATCGCACGGCGAATCTCGTCATCGCGCCCTATCACCGGGTCAAGCTTGCCCGCACGGGCACGCTCGGTCAGATCCAGGGTATATTTTTTCAAGGCCTCGCGCTGCCCCTCTGCATCCTGGCTGCCGATAGCCTCACCACCGCGCAGTGCCGACACCGCGGCATTCACCGCTGCTGGCGTTGCACCATATTGCTTGAGCAGTTTGCCGGTTTCACCCTTATCGTCCATCAGCGCCAATAAAAACATTTCGCTGGCGATGTACTCATCGCCGCGCTGCATTGCGGCCTTGTCGGTCAGGTTCAATAATTTATTCAGGTCACGCGACACGGTAATTTCGCCATCCCCACCCTGCACCTTGGGCAGCCGCTCCAGCGCCTGCTGCAAACCCGTTTTCAGGCCGGCTGCATTCACACCTGCACGCGACAACAACCCCGCCATACCGCCATCGGCATCCTCCAGCATCGCCAGCAATAAATGCTGCGGCTCGATATAAGAATTATCACCCGCCAGCGCCAAGCTTTGTGCTTCCGCCAGCGACTGCTGAAATTTGGTTGTGAGTTTGTCAAATCGCATCATGCTCTCCAGGGTGAATCTTGCTACCGACTAACGTGGGGAATAAATCGTGCTATTTCAAGTGGATAGTTGTGCCCCGCATTGCCTATGCTCATGGAGCATCGTAGGCAGCGCAGTATTTATAGGGCAATAACCATGAAGACCATACGCTTGAGCATCATCATTTCGCTATGGCTGCTTGCCGGACAGATTGCGGCCGCGCCCGCCCTGCTTGTCTTCGGCGCATCTCTTCACGGCAGTTGCAACCCGCAACGCTACCAGTGTGACTTGAACGGTTTCAACCCCGGATTGGGTCTGGAGTGGAATTTTGAGCCAACATGGGCCGGTGGCCGGCTACTCGCCAGAACCGGCGCTTATAGAGACTCTTATGCAGAAACAGCGGTGTTTGCCGCCGGTGGCTGGCGCCGGGTATGGCCCATCGCCAGCGACTGGGAAGCGGGTGTGGTTTTGCTGGCAGGTTACCTCAAGGGCTCGGATATAAACGGCCTGATTGCCATCCCTTTACTGACCGTAGGCACTCCCAAGCTGGCACTCGAAGTCGGCTATATTCCCAAAATCAAGGCCGGCAACTACCGGGGCAATGTCCCCGTGACCACTTTCAACCTGCGCTACGCTTTCTAAGTTGCCGCCGCCTCACTTGCATTAAAAAACCCGTCCGGCAGCCAGTGCAGAACGGGTTAAATGGGGCAGCAGCTATCCGCCTTTAAATCACGCTGACCCGCGCCGGCCCCTGATGCAGGCGACCGACCACCGAAGCGTAGCCAAAGCCCGCCTCATGGAACATAGCCAGCACGGCATCGGCCTTTTCCGGCGCGACAGCCGCCAGCAAGCCGCCACTGGTTTGCGGATCGACCAAGATACGGCGCTTCCATTCAGCCAAGGATGCAGCGTAGTCGATATCGTGACCGAAACTAGCCTGATTGCGCTCGATCGCGCCAGGGCCGATGCCGGCCTCGGCAAACGGACGCGCCTCACGTATTACCGGTACGTGCTCAAATGTGACCTCGGCACTCAGTCTGGCGCCGCGACACACTTCCAGCAGGTGGCCCATCAGGCCGAAGCCGGTCACATCGGTCAGTGCATGCACTTCCGGCAAGGCCGCCAGTTTGGCACCCACGGTATTGAGCTGGGTGGTGGAAGCGATCAGTGCTGCATAGCCGTCCGCATCCAGTTCGCCTCGCTTCATGGCCTGCGCCATAATCCCCACACCCAGCCCCTTGCCCAGAATCAATACATCGCCATCCTTGGCATCGGCGTTGCGCTTGAGCTGATCGGGGTGCACGATACCCATCGCCACCAAACCATAAATAGGCTCGGGGGCATCAATAGAGTGACCACCGGCAATCGGGATACCCGCTGCGTGACACACCGATTCACCGCCGGCCAGAATGTCGCGTATGGTTTCCACCGGCAGCACATTCACCGGCATGCCGACTATCGCCAGCGCCATAATGGGGGTCGCGCCCATGGCATAGATGTCGGAGATCGCATTGGTCGCCGCAATACGGCCAAAGTCGAAGGCATCGTCCACAATGGGCATGAAGAAGTCGGTGGTGGCGACCAGCGCCTGCGACTCGTTCAGTTTATACACAGCTGCGTCGTCAGCCGTTTCGGTGCCGACCAGCAAATTGGGAAATACCATTTTCTCGCGCGTACTGGCGAGTATGGTTTCGAGCACTGACGGCGCGATTTTGCAACCGCAACCACCGCCGTGAGACAATTGGGTCAATCTTACTTCGGACACGATAAAGTCCTTCCAAATACTATGCTTTTCAAGCCCGCGACCGTAGCACAATTAGGGCAATTTGACGAGGTGATCGACGTCCGTTCACCGTCCGAATTTGCCGAAGACCATATCCCCGGCGCCATCAATTGCCCGGTACTGGACGATGCCCAGCGCCATGAAGTCGGCAGCCTGTACAAGCAGGTATCACCATTCGAGGCGCGCAAGGTGGGTGCTGCGCTGGTTTCCCGCAATATTGCGCAGGCGCTGGAAGAACAGTTCGCCGACAAACCGCGCAACTGGCGCCCAATCATCTATTGCTGGCGCGGCGGCCAGCGTTCGGGAGCGATGGCCACTGTCTTTGCGCAGGTTGGCTGGCCGGTTTACCAATTGCAAGGCGGCTACAAAGCCTACCGCCACGATGTACTGGCCCAGTTGGAGACACTGCCGGCCACGCTGGATTTGCGCGTCGTATGCGGGCCGACCGGCTCGGGCAAAAGCAGACTACTGGATGCGTTTGCCCGTGCCGGCCATCAGGTGCTGGATCTGGAAGGCCTCGCCAACCATAGAGGCTCAGTACTGGGCAAATTGCCCGGCTCACCACAACCCAGCCAGAAATCGTTCGATTCGCAGCTCTTGGCCGCCATCCGGCAACTGGATACGTCGTGCCCGGTATTTATCGAGTCTGAAAGTAAGAAAGTCGGCCAAGTGACGCTACCGCTGGCGCTATTCGAACGCATGCATCAAAGCCCCTGCCTCTTGGTCGATGTACCGCTGGCCGAGCGCGTACGCTTCTTGCTGGAAGATTACGATTTTTACGTCAGTGATCCGGAAAGCCTGATCAAGCAACTGAGCTTCCTTAAGGCCGTGCATTCGGGCGAGCAACTGGGCCATTGGTCCAGCCTGATACGCAGCGGCGAATTCGGCGCACTGGTCGGCGAGCTCCTCACCCTGCACTACGACCCGCTGTATTTGCGCTCCATGGATCGCCACTATGTGCATCTGGCACAAGCGCAGGCCATTACACTGCACTCGCTGGAGCATAAAGAGCTCGCACATATCGCAAAGACGCTGCACGTAGCATGAGTACACCGCTTTTACATGCCCGTTTAAGCTGGCAGGACGGACAACCATCGTCGCTGGATTATGGTGATGTCTATTTTGCCCGCGACAGCGGACTGGATGAAACCCGCTACGTATTTCTGGACGGCAACCGGCTGGCCGGGCGTTTTGCCAATCTCGCTGCGGGTGAAACCTTTACCGTGGGCGAAACCGGTTTCGGCACCGGCCTTAATTTCCTCTGTACCTGGCAGCTATTCAAGACGCAGGCACCGGCCAGCGCCCGTCTGGCCTTCGTCAGCGTAGAAAAACATCCGCTGAGTCCCGCAGACCTCAGCCGTGCACTGGCCGCCTGGCCGTCGCTGGCGCGGGAAGCCGCGCAGCTAGTAGACGCTTACCACGGGATAGAGGCAGGCTACCAGCACCTGTTGCTGGATAAGGGACGCGTCAGCCTGACCTTGCTGATAGGCGATGCGCTAGAAACCCTGCCCGAGCTGGATGCACAGGTTAATGCGTGGTTCCTCGATGGTTTTGCGCCGGTCAAGAACCCCGAGATGTGGCAAGCACCGCTATTCAAACAGCTTGCCCGCCTATCCGCGCCCGACGCGACCCTCGCCACCTTTACCAGCGCCGGCTTTGTACGGCGCGAGCTCGCTATTGCCGGCTTCAGCATCAAAAAAACTCCGGGTTTTGGCCGCAAATGGGCAATGACCGTGGGCACACGCAATGCCACCGAGACTCGCGCATGGCAAGCACCATGGCTGGCGCGCCCGCCTGCCTGCCACGGGCGGCGCGCCATCGTGATCGGTGCCGGCATCGCCGGTGCTGCCGCCGCTGCCAGTCTGGCCAGCCGCGGTTTTGACGTGACGGTGCTGGAGCGGCACGCGGCGCCGGCACTAGAAGCATCCGGCAATCCGCAAGGTGTGCTCTACCTCAAGCTCTCGGCTCATTCCACGCCACAAACCCGGTTGCTGCTTGCCGGTTATGGCTATAGCCTGCGCACGCTGGCGACCCGGCAAAATCGCGGCACTGACTGGGATGACTGTGGGGTATTGCAACTGGCACACGACGAAGCGACCCGCCAGCGCCAGTCACAACTGGCCGCCGCATTTCCGGCTAGCCTGCTGTACGCGGTTGGCGCAGCGCAAGCCAGCGAACTTGCCGGCTTACCGGTCGAGCAAGACGGTCTGTTTTTCCCTGAAGGCGGCTGGATCAAGCCGCCACATCTGGTCGCCGCCCTGCTCGCAAGTAAAGGCATCACTTGCCGCTACGGAGCATCGGTCCAAAAACTGGCCCAGTCTGCCCAGGGCTGGCAAGCCGGGCTGGAAAACGGCGAGACATTACCTGCCGATATTGTGGTCATCGCTTGCGCCAACGCCAGCACCCTGTTTACACAAAGTGCACACCTGCCACTCAAACCGGTACGCGGTCAGGTATCGGTCGCAGCGGCCAGCACCGCCAGCCGCCAGCTCAAGACCGTATTGTGCGGCGCGGGCTATATTGCACCGGCAGCCGATGATGGCCACACCTTTGGCGCCAGCTTCAACTACGAACGCAGTGACAGCGAGGTATCGGCTGCCGAGCACACGGAGAATCTGGCCATGCTTGCAGGGCTGAACCCGGCGCTGTATCAGGCACTGGAAGGTGACAAGCTGACACCAGCCAGCCTTAAAGGACGCGCCGCCTTGCGCACGACCACGCCCGACTACCTGCCGCTGGTCGGCATGCTGGCCGATCAGCAGGGATTTACAACGGCCTACGCCGACCTTGCCCGTGATGCCAGCCTCAAACTGGGCACAATAATGCCGTGGCTGGATGGCCTGTACATCAGCAGCGGCCACGGCTCGCGCGGCATGGTCACGGCACCGCTGGCGGGCGAACTGATCGCCAGCCTCGCCTGCAAAGAGCCGCTGCCCTTACCCAAGGCGGTGGTGGATGCCCTGTCCCCCAACCGCTTTTTATTGCGCACACTGATTCGCACCAAGCCCGGCAAAAAGCCCCAGCGCGCATGACTTTATACCGACAAAAAATAGCCCGTCAGGCTTGAGCTGACGGGCTGTTTGACGACCATACGAAACAAATAGCTTAAAGTTTGAAGCGGTTAAATGCAGCCTCCATGACCCGTACCCGCTGCGCCAACTGCGCCAGTGTCGCACGCGCGTGCTGCAAGTCGGCATCGGAGCTGATGATCTGGCTATTGATCGATTCGGTACTTTGCGCCATCGCGGTGGTCGCGTTGTGCTGCTCACCGGTAGACAGGCTGATGCCGCCCACCCGCTCCACCACCTGACGCATGGTCTCGGTAATATCCTGCATACGCTGGCGCGCACCCTGCGTCAGATTCACGCTGTCACCCACCGAACATGTGGTGTGCTGCATATTGCCAACGGCCCGCCCCGTTTCGGCGAGTATGCTATCAATCATGCCGCTGATTTCCACCGTCGCCTGCGCAGTCCGTTCGGCCAGCTTGCGTACTTCGTCCGCAACAACCGCAAAGCCGCGCCCCTGCTCGCCGGCACGCGCCGCCTCGATTGCCGCATTCAGCGCCAGCAGATTGGTCTGATCGGCAATATCGCTGATCACGCTGGTAATCTTGGAAATTTCCTGCGAGCGCTGCTCCAGCGAAGTCAGTAAAGCCCCCAGATCCGTGACCGACTGGCTGGTCTGCAGCATCTTGTCGCTGATATGCTGCATATCGGTCACACCGGCATCGGCCGCCTGCCCGGAGGTACGGGCCAGCTGGTCGGCCTCACGGGTTGCATCGGCAATATGCGCGATACTGACGCTGACTTCCTCAATCGCTGCCGCATTGGCACTGGAAATATCGGCCAGCGCGTGCGAATCATCGGCAAGCTTGTCGACAGTAGACCCCACCTGCACCACCCCTTGCCCCAATGCCACGGCCTCACCCTGCAGTTCACGGAACATGCCGTTCAGGCTAGACACAAACTGGTTGAATGCCTGCGCGGTTTGCGCCACTTCATCGTTTCCGCTGACATCGATGCGCCGGGTCAGGTCACCTTCGCCGGCCGCGATTTCGCGCATCGCATCGCGTACCCGGAACAAGCCCTGCAACAGGCGCCCAAGATAGGCCGAACACAGTAGCAGTACCAGCGTACACACCAGCGCCACCCCGCCGATGATCATGCCCAACATGCGATATAGCGGCGCATCGATCTCGGCCTGATCCAGTGCAACACCAAGCACCCAGTCGCTGCCATCTACCGGCTTGAGTTCGACCAGGAATTCCTTGCCGTCTATCTGCATACTGCGCGCCTGCAAAGAGGCCGCCATACTGGATATCGTGGCACTATCCAGCGCTGGAATCACGCCAGCAATCGGCTTGAGCGCAGTCCCGTCCTTA
>NZ_JBOFOO010000411.1:0-3466 GCF_051659485.1 Craterilacuibacter sp.
TGCCACCCAGGCTCAGCCACACGCGGTCGGTATCGGGAATCAGCGGATTACGGTGCTCGGCGTCCGGCACCGGGCTGGTTTCATATGCCACGCCACCACGCAGGGTCAGCTTGTCGCTGTAGTTGTAATCGGCACCAAGCGATGCAAACCAGCTGGCTTTCCAGTTGTTATTAATTGTCGAAGCCGTCGTACCATTACTCTTGATATCGAGCACATCGAAACGGCTCCAGTTACTCCAGCGCAGGCTGCCGGTCAGTGCCAGTTTAGGATCGATGCGATGATAGCCGGACAGTAGGATGGATTCCGGCGTGGTCACATTGGTCGAGCCGTGATAGACCTTACTGACGTTTAAGTCAGCAACCTCTTTAGTAAAGTCGCCTTCTGTTTCATGCTGGATCTTGGAGCGATAAGACAGGCCAACACGGCTATCGGCATCAAACTGATACATCAGGCCCAAGTTGTAGCCGTAATCCCAGCTATCGGCTTCAATTTCTCCACTCGCATTAAAAGTTCCCACATTTGGAATATCTGCTTTGTCACCCTTCTTCAGATTGGCCTTGGTATATTGCGCCGATACCCCGCCACCGATACTCCACTTGTCGTCCAGCTGATAAGCCAAGGACGGGTTGAAGTCGACCGTCATCACGTGAGCTTCGATACCGCCGCTACGCCCGCCCCAGTCTTCACCATAACCCGACCCCAGGCCGAAGGGGACGGTGACGCCAAAGCCGAAACGGGTACGTTCGTTGATTTCCTTGACGAAGAAGGCATTCGGAATCGCCTCGCCACCGGCACGGCCATTATCGCTGAAGCGCTTGCCGGTAGTGGACGTTCCTTCAAATGGCGCATCGATCTCGGCATAAGTAAAACCGCCCTGCACTTGTGTGCCGTTCAGCAGCATCATGCCGGCCGGATTGTAGAATACGGCCGACAAATCATCACCGGCGACGCCGGCACCCGCATGGGCGCGGCCCAGGCCGACAATACTCTGCTCGGACAACTGGAAGCCGGCGGCGTGCACCGCAGGCGCGGCGGCAAACAGGGCTGCAATCAACAATGAGGTGCGGTTAAAACGGATCATGCGGGTCTCCGGGCAGCTTAAGCTGCCGTGGTCTGAATTCGTCTGGTGCATACACGCCCCCACCTTTAGCGGGATAGCGGTCGCTTTTTAGAGCGCAGAGTCTAAGCTCTGACTGCGCACTTAGACAAGCAAATTCAAGCGAAAAAATACAAAAACGAATCAAATTGCGCAATAAAATTTCATGTGGGTAAAAATTCAGTGAGAAAAGATCAACTACACCGCCTTGCTATGCATCTTGCAGCCCAAGACTAGCCGTGCATGGCGGCTATGCTAGAATCCGTGCGTCGCAAACACCCGCCACATTACGAGAGATACCGATGAAACGCTTGCTCACTTCCCTGCTCTTGTGCAGCCTGCCTGCTATCACCCTCGCTGCACCAGTGGTGGAATTGGTCACCAACAAGGGCTCGATCGAAGTCACGCTGGATGCTGCCAAGGCACCCAAGACTGTCGCCAACTTCCTCGCCTACGCCAAAAGCGGCCACTACAACGGCACGATGTTCCATCGCGTGATCGACGGCTTCATGGTGCAAGGTGGCGGCTTCGAGATAAAAAACGGCTCGCTGTCTGAAAAAGCGGCCAAGGCCAAAGTCGTTAACGAAGCCGATAACGGCCTGAAAAACCGCATCGGCACCTTGGCCATGGCGCGCACCTCAGATCCCCATTCAGCCGGCAGCCAGTTCTTCATCAATGTGGCCGACAATGAATTCCTCGACCACAAAGGCAAGACCAACCAAGGCTGGGGCTATGCAGTCTTCGGCAAGGTCAGCAAGGGAATGGACATCGTGAACCGCATTGCCAAGAGCCGCACCGGCTATAAGGACGGCATGCAGGATGTTCCGCAGGAACCCACCATCGTACAAAAAGTCATTATCAAATCCGAGCAGTAAACCTCTTAATCAAGGACAAATACCATGATCAAACTGACGACCAACTTCGGCGATATCGTACTGGAACTGGATCACGAAAAAGCGCCGCTGACCGCCGCCAACTTCGAGCAGTATGTTAAGGACGGCCACTACGACGGCACCATTTTCCACCGCGTCATCAACGGCTTCATGGTTCAGGGCGGTGGTTTTACTGCCGATATGGAACAAAAACCGACTCGCGACAATATCAAGAACGAAGCCAATAACGGCCTGAAGAACGCGAACTACACCGTGGCCATGGCTCGCACGCCGGCACCGCATTCGGCCTCCGCCCAGTTCTTTATCAATGTGGCCGATAACGACTTCCTCAACTTCCAGTCCGAAACCTCCAATGGCTGGGGCTACGCCGTATTTGGCAAGGTGGTGGAAGGCAAGGATGTGGTTGACCGCATCAAGACCACCAAGACCGGCCGCAAAGGCATGCATCAGGATGTTCCGGTGGAAGCCGTCGTCCTCGAAAAAGCCGAAATCATCTGATTGGCCAGGCTTGCGGATTAGGGTATCCGCAAGCCGTCACCCATACAGACGGGCAGCTAGGTCTAGGCCGCTGCCCGTTTTTTACTACAGGCCCCGCCGCCCCGGATACAGCACGCACATGCCCATCCATTTCATTTCCGACCTGCACCTGTCCGAAGATGTCCCCGAACTTGCCGCCCTATTCGAGCGCACACTACAAGACTGGGCAGGACATCTAGACGCGCTCTACATTTTGGGCGATTTGTTTGAATACTGGGTGGGAGACGACGACAGCTCCAACTTCAATACCCGCATGACCGCCGCCATGCACGCCTTTGCCCAAAACACCCCCTTGTATGTGATGCACGGCAACCGCGACTTCTTGCTGGGCGCAGGCTTCGAGCAGGCCAGCGGTGCAAGCTTGCTGCCGGACCCGACCCTGTTATCCGCCTATGGCCGCGATATTGTACTCAGCCACGGTGATGCGCTGTGCACTGCCGACACCGCCTATCAGCAATTCCGTGCCATGAGCCGCAATCCGCTATGGCAAAAGGCGCTACTGGCCAAACCGCTGGCAGAACGCCACGCCATTGCCCGCTTGGCACGCAGCCAGAGCGAAGGCATGAAACGGGAACAGGGGTATACCGAAAATGGCGATGTGACCGATGCCGCACTCTATGCGCTGATGGACGAATACGGCTGGCCGCTATTGATACACGGCCACACCCACCGCCCGGGCCACACCCCGATCAGATGCGAGCCATGCGCAAGCGAGCGCTGGGTGATTGCCGACTGGCACGACGGCCGTGGCGGCTATCTGCGACTGGACGAAACGGGACTGAGCGCCCGGGAATTGGGGTAACTCGGGACTCGGGACTCGGGACTCGGGACTCGGGACTCGGGACTCGGGACTCGGGACTCGGGACTCGGGACTCGGGACTCGGGACTCGGGACTCGGGACTCGGGACTCGGGACTCGGGACTCGGGACTCGGGACTCGG
>NZ_JBOFOO010000412.1:0-12644 GCF_051659485.1 Craterilacuibacter sp.
AGAAAGGCAGGGCTGCGCCCCAATTGCATTTCGAAGGCCAGGCTCTGGCTTTCGTGTATGCCCATCGAGCGCGCCTGCCCGACCGGCAGTTGCACCAGAGACTTGGGCAGGTGCTGCTCGTAACAGGCATGGCCGGTCTCGTGCACGATGCCCATCATGCTTTGCATAAAGTCGTCGTCACGGTAGCGCGTAGTGATGCGTACATCCTCGGCCACGCCGCCACAGAAGGGGTGTAGCGATACGTCCAGCCGGCCGCCGTCAAAATCGAAGCCCAATAGCGCCATGACTTCCAGCCCTAGCGCGCGCTGCGCGTCGATCGGAAACGGGCCTTGTGGCGCGGGCGTTGTTTCCTGTGCCTGCTTGTCCATCACCTGACGCGTCAGGCCCGGCAACCAGCTTTTGACGCCGCTGAAAATATGCGTGAGCTCGGATGCGCGCATGCCCGGTTCGTATTGTTCCAGCAGCGCGTCGTAGGGCGACAGTGACATGGCTTCGCCCAGACGCTGTGCCTTCTCGCGCGTAAGCGCCACTACCGGGCGGAAGTTTTCGATAAAGCCGGCCCAGTCGTTGCCCGGGCGCTGGCTGCGCCAGGCATGCTCGCAACGCGAACCGGCGAGGCTGGCCTCTTCGACCAGACGAGAGGGCAAGAGATTGGCCTGCTGCCACTGGCGGCGCATTTCGCGCAGCGAGGTGCGGGCGGTGGCGTCCAGCTCCTCGCTGTCGGCGGCGGCCAGCAGGTCTTTCAGGGCCGGGTCGGTCAGCGTGGTGTGCATCAAGACCTGCAGCTCGGCCATGGCCGCCCCGCGTGCCGCATTGCCCTTGGCTGGCATCATGGTGGCCTGATCCCAGCCGGCGATGGCTGCCAGATGCTGATAGCGGTAAAGGCGGGTATAGCGCTCGACCAGCGCCGGATAGGCGGAAGCTTGCATGACATCTCCTTGGGGAGCAATGTAGGCGTATAGAGAGGGTGCGGTGCAGGCGCAGCCTTAGATGCGGGCTGCGCCTGCGTGCGGGAGGGGCGCGGATCAGCCTTCGGTGCGGCGGCGGCGCGCTTCTTCCAGCAGGTAAACCTGATAATCGTCCAGATCGCCGTCGAAGTCCTGCACTCCGCCGCGCGTCACCAGCCAGAATTCGTCGCATACCGCACGCAGCAAGGCGCGGTCGTGGCTGACCAGCATCACCGAGCCTTCGAATTCGTTCAGTGCCACGCTCAGGGCCTCGCGGGTGGCGAGGTCGAGGTGGTTGGTCGGTTCATCCAGCAGCAGCAGGTTGGGGCGCTGCCAGACCAGCATGCACAACACCAGTCGCGCTTTTTCGCCGCCGCTCATGCTGCCGACTGTCTGCTTGACCATGTCGCCGCTGAAGTTGAAGGTGCCCAGGAAGTTGCGCAGCCCCTGCTCGCGGCAATCTGCCGCATTGGGACGGACGGCTGCCGGTGTGTCGCGCGCCAGACGGAACATATGCTCCAGCGGGTTATCTTCCGGACGCAATACGTCCAGCTCCTGCTGCGAGAAATAACCGATATTCAGGCCCTTGCCGCGGATGATCTCGCCGGAAATAGGCTCGAGGGCGCCGGCGATGGTCTTCACCAGCGTCGATTTACCCTGGCCGTTGGCCCCCAGAATGCCGATACGCTGCCCGGCCAGCACCGAGCGCTTGACCTGCTCGACGATGGTGGTTGGCTGCGTGCCCTCGGGACTGTCTTCCGGCGCCGGATAGCCAAAGCTGGCCTCGGCAATGGTCAGCATCGGGTTGGGCAGGCTCATCGGCTCCTTGAACTCGAACTGGAAATCGGCATCGGCCAGTATCGGAGCGATCTTCTCCATACGCTCCAGTGCCTTGACCCGGCTCTGGGCCTGCTTGGCCTTGCTGGCCTTGGCCTTGAAGCGGTCGATGAATTTCTGCAGGTGCGCCATTTTTTCCTGCTGCTTGGACTGTGCCGCCTGTTGCAGCAGCATCTGTTCGGCGCGCATGTCTTCGAACTTGCTGTAGTTGCCGCCGTAGCGTACCAGTTGGCCGTGATCGATGTGCAGCGTCACATTGGTGATGGCATCGAGGAATTCGCGGTCGTGACTGATCACCACCATGGTGCCGGCGTACTGCTTCAACCATGCTTCCAGCCACACCAGTGCATCCAGATCCAGGTGGTTGGTCGGCTCGTCCAATAGCAGCAGGTCGGATGGGCACATCAGGGCGCGCGCCAGTTGCAAACGCATGCGCCAGCCGCCGGAGAAGCTGTTCACCGGCTGCTCCAGTTCGTTCACCTTAAAGCCCAGACCCAGAATCAGCGACTGCGCACGGGCGGCGGCATCATGTTCGCCGGCATCATTCAGCGCCATATAGGCATGCGCCATCGCCATGCCGTCGTCGCCGGCTTCCGCCTCTATGACCTCGGCGCGTGCGGCCAGCAACACGATATCGCCTTCGATCACGAACTCGGTCGCGCTTTGCGAGGTTTCCGGCATGTCCTGCGCCACTTGCGCCATGCGCCACTGGGAAGGAATGGAGAAGTCGCCGCTGTCTTCATGCAGCGTGCCGTTGAGCATGGCAAACAGGGATGACTTGCCGGCGCCGTTGCGCCCGACCAGACCGACCTTTTCACCGGGATTGAGCGAGACCGAGGTATTGTCCAGCAAGACTTTACTACCGCGACGCAGGGCCACGTTTTTCAGAATAATCATTGATATAGCCGTACGGCGGAGGTGTTGAATGCGTTAAAAAGCCGGTTTCTGTCGCAAATAATCAGGCAGCGTCCGCGTCATGCCGCACTGAGGGCAGACCCGACCGGCTTCGAAGGATGGGGATGGTAACACCGTATACGGCCTTACTGCGCAGCCTGTTGTTTTTATTGTGCATTGCATCAGCGGCAGTGCTTAGTCTGCCGGCGCGAAACGCATGGAGACCGAGTTGATGCAGTAGCGCTCGCCGGTCGGTGGCGGGCCGTCCGGAAAAACATGGCCCAGATGCGCATCACAACGTGCGCAGCGCACCTCGATGCGCTCCATGCCGTGACTGGCATCACGGATGCGCGCAATACTGCCCTCTACGGCCTCCTGCCAGAAGCTGGGCCAGCCGCAGTGCGCATCGAACTTGGTGGCGGATGCGAACAAGACGGCATCACAGCATGCGCAGTGGTAAGTGCCGTGGCGGTTTTCCGGGTACAGCGCACCGCTGAACGGGCGCTCGGTACCGGCTTCGCGGGTGACGCGATAGGTCTCGGCATCGAGCAGGCCGCGCCATTGCGCCGGGGTCTTGATGATCTTGTCCATGATGTGCTCCTCGTACCCGATTCGGGCTTGTGCTTAGTTTAGTGCCAGCGTGAGGCCCAGCGGGACGAAAACCACGCTGGCCAGATTGCCCAGCAAGACCATGGCCGCCATATGCTCGGGCTGTTGCCGGTAATGTTCAGCCATCAGAAAATTGAGTACCGCCGGCGGCAAGGCACCGAACAGGATCAGCAGCATGGCCTGCTGGCCATCCAGCCCCAGCAGGGCAATGGCGATATAGGCCGCGGCAAGGCCGGTCAGCGGGCAAAGCAGGGCGCAGCCCAGACCCGCCTTGAGATTAATACCCTTGACGCCCAGCATGCGCACGCCCAGCGCAAACAGCATCAGCGGGATGGTGGCGTCGCCCAGCATTTTCAGCCCGGCAAGGATGGGGGCGGGCAGGGCGAGCCCGGACAGATTGATGGCCAACCCCAGCGCGGTTGCGATCACGATGGGGTTGCGCAGCAGGCCGGCAAAACGGGTCTGCCGGCTGAAGATGAAGGCACCCAGCGTAAAGTGCAGCAGATTGGACACGATAAACAGTACGACAAAGGCGTTGAAACCCTGCTGGCCAAACGCCAGCAATGCCAGCGGCAGCCCCATATTGCCGCAGTTATTGAACATGACCGCCGGCAGCAAGGTGCGGCGTTCGACACCGGCGATGCGGGCGAAGGGCCAGGCCAGAAGGCCGGATAACAGCACAACCAGCAAGGTAGCCGGCACCAGTTTCCACTGGCTAATGAGGTCAAAGCCGCGTGCCGACAGGGCGCTGAAGACCAGTAGCGGCACGCAGACATCCATATTCAGCTGGTTGACGGCACGCATATCGGCTTGGCGGCTGCGGCCATACAGCCAGCCGGCCAGTACGATAATCAGCACCGGCAGGATAATGGCGAATATGCGTTCGGTCATGGTGTCATCAGGGCTCAGTGTATGCCCAGCCCCGACACCTCGCGCGCCAGGGTGGCGGCGGTGTTGTCGGTCATGGCGCCGATAAAGTCGAGGATTTTCATATAGGCAAGATAAGGACTGTCTCCCGTCTCTATCTTGCGGTCCATCAGTGCCAGTTGCAGGTGTTCGCGGGTGCTCAGGGGCTGGCCGGTTGTCAGTGCAAAGGCGGGCGGCACCAGCTTGTCCAGCAGGGTGGCCATGCAGGGATAGGCGGCGATTTCGGTCACCAGTTTGCTGCGGTGGCGGTAAATACGGTGGCTAGCCAAGGCCTTGGCGCCTTGTACCGTGTCGCGCACCGCTGGCGAACACACCGAAATCAGGTCTTTGGCCGGGAATTCGCCGCGGCACAGCATAGGCTCGAATGCCATAAAACGCCCGGCAACTTCATTGACGCATTTGCCCACCGCCGAACCCCGCAGCGCCGAACAGCGCTGCCGCGGATCGGTAATCGGCCAGGTTTTTTCGACTTCGACCAGTTCGCCCAGCGCGGCTTCGAATTCGGCGACGTCCAGGATGCCGATTTCGACGGCATCTTCCAGATCGAGAATGGCATAGCAGATATCGTCTGCCGCTTCCATCAGATAAGACAGCGGGTGGCGTACCCATTCGCTGTCGCCCCGGCGTATCAGTCCCAGCTCTTCGGCGATGGCTTCAAAATAAGCGAGCTCGGTGCGATAAACATTGAACTTGCCGCGTTCGGGATAGATGTCCGAGGTCCATGGGTATTTGACCAGCGCCCCCAGCGCGGCCGAGGTCAGGCGCATGCCGCCTTCACCGACATAGAGCTCTAGCGAGCTGACCATGCGTAGACCGTGGGCATTGCCTTCGTAGGTCCGGATGTCGCTTTGTTCCTGCACGCTAAGTGGAGCGAGCCAGTGTGCGTGTTTCGGGGTGCGAAACCAGTCACGCAGCGCATCTTCACCGGTGTGGCCAAAAGGAGGGTTGCCGAAGTCGTGAGCCAGACAGGCGACCTGCACCACGGCGCCGATATCAAACGGCGTGATGGCCGCCGGCAAACGCCCGGCCGATGCCAGCATGGCGCCGACCTGATTACCCAGGCTACGCCCTACGCTGGCGACTTCCACACTGTGGGTCAGGCGGTTATGGGTGTGGTCGTTGATCGCCAGCGGGTGTACCTGCGTCTTGCGCCCCAGCCGGCGAAAGGCGCTGGAAAAGACCAGGCGATCGTGATCGATATGAAAATCGCTGCGCAAGCCGCTGGCAGCATCGCCGCCGCCTATGGCCCGTGCCGCTTCGATATAGCCGTTCTTGAGTTTGAAACGGCGCGTCGATAATAAAGAAGTCCAGTCCATTACTTGGCTGTGGGGCATGCGGATAATCCGGGGCAAAGATGCCCCGAGTATGCCCTATGCACTACAGGTAATGGAACTGCTTGCTGTGCTTCTCTTCGGTCGGTATTTCATAACCCAGCATAAACAGGCTGGCTTCGACGCGGCGCAGGGCATCCGCCTCATGACACCAAGGCGCGTGTGCCTGCGCGATGGCCGCCTCGATCAGCCAGCTGGCGCGGACCATCCATTCGGCGTGAAAAGCACCGCGATTGGCTAGCTGCCGGAAGTGATAACGCTCGTCGCTGGGGTTACGGTTCAGCGAGGAAGCGCCCGGTGCCCACGGAAAGCCCAGCATGGTTGGCAAATCCATGCGCTTGCGCATGCAATGCTGGCGCGCCAGCAGGCCGAGCGCTGCACCGACACGGCCGTCGTACATGACCAGTTTGTCGCTGGCCAGTGCGTATACCTTGGTAAAGCCGACATTCATCCGCAGTCTTTCGGCAAATGCCTCGGTATCCGGCTTGTCGGATTCCAGGATGGCCAGCGCTTCACGCATATGGTCGCCCAGCGTGTCACGATGCGCCTCGGCCCATTCCATATTCAGCGTGTAAAGCTTGATGCCCTTGCCGCCGGTACTCCAGCGCAAGGCGGCATCGATTGCGCTTAACAGGCTATCGGTATCATGATCGGCCAGCGCCTGCTTCAGGTGCAGGTGCAGCGCATCGCGCTGCAGGCGGTTTTCTTCATAGTCCAGCCCGCCCCAGTGATAGTGGTCGAAGCAGGCTTCCAGCGTATGCACTGAAAAATTGCGCGGGAAATCGATCGGCAATGTCTTGTCGCGCAGGTGAAAGGGATGCTCCATCAAACGGTCGCCAGTCAGCCAACTGGCTAGCCGATCTTTAAACAGAGCGATATCCGCTTGCGCCAAAAATGTCAGCTTATCCAACGTGTTCTCCCTTATTGTTGTTCTGCTCGGACATACTATATGTTGCATGCCAGATAATACCCAAAATAACTATGCAGTCTATATGCTACATCTTTAATTTATAGACTATATCCGGATAATTGTTTGATTTAACTTTTAAATAACGGTCAGCAGATTTCGCTCTAGCTGACAGCGGTGTAGACTCGCGGGCATATTTTATCTGGGAGGCAGTATGGTTTTCGAACACCTGGTTGCGGTTAATGATCCGAGCAACCCGCTGGCACTGGCGCTCTCGCGCGATACCTTGTGGCAGGGGCTGCTACGCCGCGCAGAACTGCCAAAGGAGTTTGTCGAGTCGCTGGATGAAGATATCGTACTGGAAGCGGGCGCAGACTATAGCGAACGCGCATGGGCGTATGGGCAGTACCGGGTGCAGGTCAGGGTGGAAATGCAGGCACAAGAGTGTGTCATTTACCGCACCCATCCCTTGCCGGATAACGAAGGCGGCTGCCTGTGCATGCAAATAGAGGAACCACTGGCCGGGGATCTGTTTGTCCGTTTCAGCTATGAGACCCCGGTGCCGGATGAGCCGGTTGATGGTGTCGATGTGGCGTCCTATTTGCGGTCTGCTTACCAGCAGACCGATATCGACCTGATCCGGGCTATCCGTAAACTGGCGGAAACCGGCCAGATAGGCTGATACACCGCTCAATAAAATCCCCCTCTAGGCCTGCCTGGCGGGGGATTTTTTGACAGCAGAGCGCAATCCCTCGACAGGGCGAGTGTCTTTTAATCGCCAAACTGTGCGTGTAGTGCAGTCAGGGCTAGGCTAGCGCGGGCGCTTAACGGCCATTCTGCCCGATGGATCAGCCATAGCGTATCTATCACCTCGGCCCCATCGGTGGCGATACGAATGGCAGACTGGTGCTCGAATGCCTGAACGGCAAAGTGCGGCAGGACGGTAAAGCCCAGGCCGCGGGCGACCGGTTCGAGTATCAACCCAATCTGGTTGATAAAGCCGCGCCGTGGCAACGCGTGCAGCGGCATACCCGGGAAGCGGCGCGATAGCAGGCGCGAGGCCATATCGTGGCCATCGGGGTGATCGATAAAACCCAGCCCCAGCAAATCCTCCCAACTGGCTCCGGTTACGGATGCCGGCAGCACCAGACACAAGGACTCGCTGGCAAAACGCTGCACCTGCAGGCGGCCATCGTCGGGTGGGGTGGCGACGATGCCAAGCTCGGCCTGGTTGTGCAGAACGGCATCGATAATTTCTGCACTTGGCGCGAAACGGTGCTTGATGACAAGGCCCGGGTGTGCCTGTTGCAGGGCCAGTAACTGAGGATACAGTGCAAGGCCTATGCTGCCTGGCGTCACCAGCGACAACTCGCCATGATGGGCATCATCATTGCTCAGGCTGCTGTGCAGGCGAGCCGTTGCGCTGGCGATTTCGGCGGCGTAGCCCAGTAGCTTGTGTCCGGCAGGCGTGAGTTCCAGTACGCGCGTGCGGCGTAGCAAGAGTGGGCCATATTCGGCCTCCAGACGCTGCAGATGCTGGCTGACTGCCGCTTGTGTCAGATCCAGCTTATCGGCGGCGCGGGTAAAGCTGCCGGTTTCGGTGATGGCGACGAAGGAACGTAGCCAGAGCGGATTTGTCATCATGTTTTTTTATCAAAATCATAAGTCATGATCTATTTTTATTATGGCATGGACTCCCTAGACTTGGCCTTCCTCTCTTGCTGAATGAAAGTCCTGCCATGAATTACCCGCGCAATTTTTCCCATATCGGCGTTACCGTCACCGACCTCGATACTGCCGTCAAGTTCTACACCGAAGTGATGGGCTGGTATCTGATCATGCCGCCGACCACCATCACCGAAGACGATTCTGCCATCGGCGTGATGTGCAACGACGTATTCGGTCCGGGCTGGGGGGCTTTTCGTATCGCCCATCTGTCGACCGGCGACAAAATCGGCATCGAGCTGTTCGAATTTCCTAACAGCGAGCGGCGCGAGAACAACTTCGAATTCTGGAAGACCGGTGTCTTTCACTTCAGCGTGCAGGACCCGGACGTAGAGGGACTGGCCGCCAAGATCGTCGCCGCCGGTGGTAAGCAGCGCATGCCGGTGCGGGAGTATTTCCCCGGCGAGAAGCCGTATCGCATGGTGTATATGGAAGACCCGTTCGGCAATATTGTCGAGATCTACAGCCACAGCTACGAGCTGACCTACTCGGCCGGCGCTTATCAGGGCTAATTGCCCGCTTCTGGCTTGCTTGTCGCTGGGTCTAATTACCGAATAATGCAAGCTGGGGTGTGGTGCCGGATTCAAGTTCGAGCAGCTTGCTTTTGGCAGGCAAACCGCCGGCATAACCCGTTAGCTCGCCATGGCTGCCGATAATGCGGTGACAGGGCACGATGATGGCCAGCGCATTGGCGCCATTGGCCGCAGCCACTGCACGGACGGCTTCGGGCTGGCCCAGACGTTTGGCCAGACCAAGATAGCTATCCCGTGCACCGTAGGGTAGATTCAGCAGCGCGTCCCAAACGCGGCGCTGGAAATCACTGCCCGCCATCAATAGCGGCAGATCGAAGCTTTGCCGCGTACCGGAAAAATAGGCGGCAAGCTGGGCTTTGGCTTCCCCGGCAAGCGCACTTGCGGCCTCGCGGTAGCTCGCCTTCAAGTGGCTGGCAATCCGCATATCTATGCGGGCGCGCATTTTGCGGTAGCGCCAGTCGCACAGGCATAAGCGGTCTTGCCAGACGCCAAGCACAAGTTCGCCACAGGGGGTATTGAAGTAGTCGATGTCTATGGTGTGCATGGTGTCTGGCCGCGATGGGTTTCAGGTTTAGGCCGCGCTTTTTTTCAGTGCCTGAATGGCTTGGGTCAGCCCGTCTACCGTCAGTGTATACATGCGCTCGCTCATGCGCTCCTTGATCATGGCGATGGATTGGGTGTATTCCCAGCGTTCGGGCGCGGCGGGGTTGAGCCAGACGGCGTGACGAAAATGCGAGGTCAGCCGTTTAAGCCACACTTCGCCGGCGTCCTCGTTCATATGTTCGACGCTGCCGCCGGGATAAACGATCTCGTACGGGCTCATGCTGGCATCTCCGACCAAGATCAGCTTGTAGTCGGCGCCGTAGGTGTGAATCAAATCCCAGGTCGGGATGCGATCCTTGTGGCGGCGGCTATTGTCGCGCCATACACCCTCGTACACGCAATTGTGAAAGTAAAAAGTCTCCAGATGTTTGAATTCGCTGCGCGCGGCGGCAAACAGCTCCTCGCATACGCGGATATGGTCATCCATCGAGCCGCCGATATCAAACAGCACGATCACTTTCACGGCATTGTGCAGCTCGGGGACCAACTTCAAATCAAGATAACCGGCATTTTTGGCCGTGGCCGCAATGGTGGCATCCAGATCCAGCACCTCGGCCGCGCCGCTGCGGGCAAATTCACGCAAGGCGCGTAGCGCGACCTTGAGATTGCGCGTACCCAGCTCGCCGCTGTCGTCCAGATTGCGAAATTCTCGCTGGTCCCATACTTTCACCGCACGCCGGTGTCGTGATTCGTGCTGGCCGATGCGGATGCCTTCCGGGTTGTAGCCATAGGCGCCGAAGGGACTGGTGCCGCCAGTGCCTATCCATTTATTGCCGCCCTGATGGCGCTCTTTCTGTTCGGCCAGGCGCTGTTGCAGGGTCTGCATCAGTTTGTCCCAGCCCATCGCCTCCAGCCGGGATTTTTCCTCGTCACTCAGGAATTTTTCTACCTGCTTTTTCAGCCAGTCTTCCGGAATCTCCGTTTGCAGGTCTCCCAGTGCCGTTTCGATGCCGCGCACCTGACGGGCAAATACCTGATCGAAGCGGTCGAAGTATTTCTCGTCCTTGATCAGTACCGTGCGCGCCAATAGATAAAAGTCATCGATACTGGCAAAGACCAGCTGGCGTTTGAGGGCTTCGAGCAAGGTCAGCCACTCTTTGAGTGAAACCGGTAGACCGGCTTCACGTAAAGCATAAAAGAAGTCAATCAACATGATGTTTGCGTGGCGAATAGCCTGATTTTGTTTTAGAGTGGAAACACAAGACTAAACGATTGTTTGAACAATCGGCCTCACGAGGATAGCACAATGGATATTGCGACCGACCCGGCGATTACAGGACTCGCTCAGCTTGAACACGCACATGCCACGCTTAAACGCGCGTGGCAAAGCGATCCTTTTCCCGAGCGCGAGTTGCGAGTGGCGCAACTGGACAAGCTGGCCCGCATCCTGCGCGAGCATGAAGATGAATGGCTGGCCGCAGTCAGTGCCGATTTTGGCCACCGTAGCCCGGTTGAAACCCGCTTGGCCGAGCTATTCCCGTCTTTGGAAGGCATACGCCACGCCAAAAAATCGCTCAAGCACTGGATGGCACCACAGACGCGCGGCGTGTCGCTGTGGTTCAAGCCGGCGCGTGCCCATGTGCGGCCGCAGCCTTTAGGCGTAGTCGGCATTATCGTGCCATGGAACTACCCGATCTACCTTGCCATCGGCCCGATGATAGCTGCATTGGCGGCCGGCAACCGCGTGATGCTCAAGATGTCTGAGTTCACCCCGCAAACCGGCAGCTTGATGGCGCGATTATGCCGCGAGATGCTGGGCGACGACTGGGTGCAGGTCATCAATGGCGGGGCGGAGGTGGCCGCGGCTTTTTCGGCGCTGCCATTTGATCACCTGCTGTTTACCGGTTCGACGGCCGTCGGTCGCCATGTCATGCGCGCGGCCGCGGCCAACCTCACTCCGGTAACACTGGAACTGGGCGGCAAATCGCCAGCCATTGTGGCTCCGGGGTTTGATGCGCGCCGCGCTGCCGAGGCTATCGTGGTGGGCAAGTTGCTCAACGCCGGCCAAACCTGTGTGGCACCGGATTATGTGCTGGTCAAAGCCGGCGAGCGTGATGCTCTGGTGCGCGAAATCCGCGCTGCCGCCAGCCGCATGTATCCGACACTGCGCGACAACTCCGATTACAGTTCGGTGGTCAATGCGCGTCACTATCAGCGCTTGAACAGCTGGCTGGATGAAGCACGCGCGGCCGGTGCCGATATCGACAGCATCAATCCGGCAGGCGAGGATTTGAGCGGCTCGCACAAGCTGCCGCTGACGCTGGTCACGGGAGCGCCGGATCATTGCACATTGATGCAGGAAGAAATCTTCGGGCCGCTATTGCCGATTATTGCCTATGCCAAATTCGACGAGGCGCTGGCCTATGTCAATGCCCGCGAGCGGCCGCTGGCGCTATACCTGTTCGACGAAGATCCGATGCGCATCGCCCGCACCGAGCGTACCACCGTGGCCGGGGGCATGTGCGTCAATACCACGGTGCTGCATGTCGCTCAGGACGACCTGCCCTTTGGTGGCGTGGGGGCTTCCGGCATGGGCCACTACCATGCGCATGAGGGCTTCCTGACCTTTTCCAAGCTCAAACCGGTATTGTCCATGCCGCGCTTTAATCTCTTGTCGCTGACCCATGCGCCTTACGGTAAACGCATGGACTGGCTACTTAAGCTGATGCTGCGTAAGCCATGAAGAGCCGCCGCCAGTTGCTCAAGACCGGTCTGGCCGGCTCTTTGCTCTTGCTGGGTGCCGGATTTCTGGCACGCCCCGAGGCGGACAAGGCGGACAAGGCGGAGACGCCGGCTTCAAGCCTGCTGTTTTTACATGGCGGCGACAGCAATCTACTGGCAGCAATTACGCCGGTGATGCTGGGTCTGTCTATGGATGCGGCTAGCCGGGAAAGTGTGGTGGCCGGTGTGGATAGGGCGGTAAGCGGCTTACCTATGCTGGTACAGGGCGAGGTGCGCCAGTTGCTGGATTTGCTGGGTAACCGCTGGGGCCGGCGTTATCTTGCCGGCGTTAAGGCACCATGGGCCACCGCCGGTAATACCGAGCTCGCATCTTTTCTGGAAAACTGGCGTCAGTCGCGTTTTACGCTGCTGCGTAGCGGCTATCAGGCCCTGCATGGGCTGATCAATGCCGCGTGGTATGCCAGCCCACAAAGTTTTGCCGCGCTGGGCTATGACGTACCGCCTCAAGGGAAGGTACTGCAATGACATCTCCGCTTAAAGACCCTATCCGTGACGGACTGGCGCGCGGCTGGCAGGTTTACGATGGTGCTTCCCTGACACGGGATCTGGCGTTCGAGTGCGATGTCGCCATCGTCGGCTCGGGGGCTGG
>NZ_JBOFOO010000413.1:0-4144 GCF_051659485.1 Craterilacuibacter sp.
GCCACCTGCAATCGCCGTGCCCGGCCGCCGGGCGCCCGCCCGGCTTCTAGCAGCGTAAGCTCAGCCTGCCCGAGCAGGGACACGGCGGCCGCCAAGCCGGACCAGCCCGCGCCGATAATGGCGACCCGCGGCTTGGCCACCCTCATGCGCGATAGCCGAAGGCCCAAGTCGACCATGCCAGCCACAGCTTGCGCATCGGTGGCAACGACAGGCGCTGATTGAGCACCTTGCCCGGCCCGTCCAGCGCCAGCTCTTGCAGCGTGGCGCGGTAGATCGCCGCCATGATCAGGCCCGGACGCTGCGCCTTGCGGTCTGCCGCCGGCAACAAGGCCCAGGCACGCTGGTAATAGCCGGCGGCGCGCTCGATCTGAAACCCCATCAGCGCGCTGAATGCCGCACTTTCGCGGTAAGCGAAAATATCGGCCGCCGCCACATCAAAGCGCTGCAAGTCTTCCACCGGCAGATACAGCCGGCCACGACGCGCGTCTTCGCCCACATCGCGCGCGATATTGGTCAGCTGAAAGGCAATACCCAATTCGTGCGCGTATTTAAGCGTGGCGCGGTCGGTGTAGCCGAAAATCTGCGCCGACAACTGGCCAACCACACCGGCCACGCGGTGGCAATACAGCAACAGGTCGGCAAAGCGGTTGTAGCGCGCCACATCCAGATCCATCTGCATGCCGTCGATGATTTCGTCGAACAGGCCGCGCGCGAGCTCGAACGCAGCCACATGCGGCAACAGTGCCTGTGTCACCGGATGCTGCGGCACGCCATCGAACAGGCGGGCAATCTCGTCGCGCCACCAGCCCAGTTTGGCCCGGGCCACGTTCTCGTCGTGAATCTCATCGACCACATCATCCACCTCGCGGCAGAAGGCATATAGCGCGGTAATGGCACGACGCCGATCCGGCGCTAAAAAACGGAAAGCCGAATAAAAACTGGAACCGCTGGCGGCTGCCTTGTCGGCACAATACTGGTCTGGCGTCAAACGCGCCTCCTTGAAACGGGCCGCACGCCAAAGAGCGGCGGCATTGATCTTGATAGCGGGTTTACGATGCCTTGAGCGCGCGCCAGAACATATACAGCCAGTCCTTGCGCTGCAGTACCGGGCGCGCCTTGAAGACATCGCCCCCCGATGCGTGCAGTTTTTGCAGGATGCGCTCGCCACCCAGAATGGTCATGCGGATCTCGAAGCCGAAACGCCCTTTCAGGCGCCGCCCCAAGGGCGCACCGGCGGACAGCATGGCGCGTGCGCGGCCGATTTCCTTCAGCATCAAGGGCGTCCACATGCCGGAGGCGTCGCGCCGTGCGATCTGCTCTTCGCTAACGCGAAACTTCACCATATCGCTTTGCGGCAGATACACCCGGCCCTTGTCCCAGTCTATCGCCACATCCTGCAGGAAATTGATCAGCTGCAAGGCCGTGCAAATACCATCAGACATGGCAATACTTTTGCTGTCGCTCTCGCCATACAAGGCCAGCATCAGGCGACCGACCGGATTGGCCGAACGGCGGCAATAGTCGACGATTTCGGCAAAATCCTGATATCGCGTCTTGGTCACATCCTGGGAAAACGCCGACAGCAAATCGTGAAAAGGTGCCAAGGGCAGCTGATATTCGGCAATAGCCCGCGCCAAGGCCTGCATCATGGCATCCGGCGGCAACTGGCCCGCCGAGATCATCTCCAGCTGGGCCGACAAGGCGGCAAGCCCCGCCAGACGTTCATCGGCGCTGGCATCCCCCTCGTCGGCGATATCATCGGCGGTGCGGGCAAAATGGTAAACGGCGTGGACTCCACGCCGCATGCGCCGCGGCAACAACAGGGACCCCACCGGGAAATTCTCGTAATGCCCGACCGACATGAACTATCCACCGCATGATGAAAGCGAGGATTATACGGCCTGAGCATGCACGCGGCGACCTGCACATGCCCGCATAGCGTGATACCTGCAGCAGCAGACCGTAGATAAATAGCTAATTTAGACTTTTTTACAAAACAATAATAAAAAATGTTGACGCAAAAAAAAGGCCTATGTATAGTCCCGTTCTCGTTGCAGTGCAGAACAAAGCGGCAACGAAAACGTGGGGGTATAGCTCAGTTGGTAGAGCGCTTGCATGGCATGCAAGAGGTCAGCGGTTCGATCCCGCTTACCTCCACCAAAGATTCAGGCCGAAAGCTGTTTGACAGTTTCGACCGGGCATTAAGGTCCCCATCGTCTAGTGGCCTAGGACACCGCCCTTTCACGGCGATAACGGGGGTTCGACTCCCCCTGGGGACGCCAGCAGTTTTGGGGGGTATAGCTCAGTTGGTAGAGCGCTTGCATGGCATGCAAGAGGTCAGCGGTTCGATCCCGCTTACCTCCACCAAATATAAAAGCCCCGACTCCGGTCGGGGCTTTTTGCATCTCCCATCGGCAAAGCGCAGCCCCGCACTTACTCTGTACCCACGCCTGATCGCAGCTAGGTTTACCGCGCAGCGCGGCTGACTGGCGTCACACCCTCGCGACGCCGCACCACCCCGGACACACACTCAGCCTGCTGCCCGACCACTTCAAACCACTGGAAGAGTTGCTGCCGATCGCCATCTTGGCGACCGGCTTGAGCTTATGGCTGTGGCGCAAGGCCCGCCATCGTGCTTAGCCCGGCGTGCGCGCAAGGCAAGTCTGATAGCGCCAGTTTACCCGCCCGGCAAACCACTCGGTGGTGAGCTTGCGGCTGATCTTGGGGCTTTTCAGGTCGATCTGCGGCATGATCTCGCGCGGCAAGGCACGCCCCTTCTCCCTCCCTGCCAGCTCGAACACCTTGCGATACAAGGGGCTCTGACCAAAACCGGACAGTTTTTCCAGCTTGAGATCACGCTGTATCGCCTCCTGACTCAAGCCCAGACGGCCGGCCAGGCTAGCCAGCACTTGCGCAGACTCACTTGCTCCGCCGCCGGCACGGTAATTAAGCAAATCGCCATCCAGCGTCAACGCCTGCCCGCTCAAAAGCGCCAAAGCCGACTGAAATGCCGCATTGCGGCTGGAATAACGCCCGGCGTTAAAATCGGCAAAGCGGTATTTCATCTCGCTATACGGTGCCGGATACTGCAAAAGATTAGCGATGCCGAAATACAGCCCGCCCTTGCGCGAAAATACCTCGCTGCGAATCGCACCACGACGCACATAAGGGTAAGGCCAGGCCTCGACCTGGGATTCGGCAAACGCCACACTCACCTGCATCGGCCCGCCGGTCCGTATCGGATTCTTCATCCCGACCGGCAAACCGTAACGCTGCGCATCGGCAGCCATATGGTCGAACAGTTCGCTCACTTCTTTTTCGGTACGCAGGCTGTCGATACGCTCCTTGTAGCTGCGCCCATCCGGCGAGGCTTTCAGAAATGCCGTTTTAGCCAAGGCCAGCGGCACATGGTAACGCGCGGCCCGCTCACCGATCGCGCCCCATACCATAGCGGGCAAGCCCGGCACCGTCGGGTCGGCCTGCCAGCTTGACTCTTGCTCGATCACCGCCAGTGCCGCACAAAAATTTTGCGCCGTATACGGGATTTTCTGCGCGGTAAACGCCGACAAGATATCGTCGCGCCAACCGCTACGCTGCCCTATGCCCCGAGGCAATAGCGCATCCAGCAGCACCCGCCCCTGCGCCTCGCTCACCTGCACCACCGGGCGCGGCAACGGCTTGACTTCAGCCACCGGCGGCAACACCGGCACCGGCACGACCACCCCGGGCAGCGGCGCACTTGCAATAGGCTCGGGAGCAGGCACGACAGGGGCCGGCGCACGGTTTGATGCACAAGCAGAAAGAATCAGGGTAGAAGCAAGCACGAGCAGAATACGCGACACAGGCATACCATATGATTATCCAAAGGCGCGAGCATAGGGGATTGCCGGCCCGCCGACAATTACTGCCCTGCCCTGATGCTCAAAAACAGGCCGGCAAACAATGCCCGCCCGACAGCAACAACCCTACACAAGACAAGGCTATGTCAATGAAAATCAACAAAATTCCATGAAAAAATGTAGCATTTCTGGCACAATGCGCGCCTTGCCGAATTAAAGCCCAGCAATGACCGACGTCATCACCACACCGATCCATACCCTGCGTTCGAATAAAAAACACCATAGCGCCCCCTTCCTGCCGATGA
>NZ_JBOFOO010000414.1:0-1102 GCF_051659485.1 Craterilacuibacter sp.
AAATCAGACTGCAAACACAATAGAGGCACCAGCCACCATGGAAGAGCATCGTTCCGATACCGCCGGGCGCATACTCGAAGTTTCCGAGTTGCTCTTTGTCGAGCACGGTTTCGAGGCGACTTCCCTGCGCATGATTACCCAGCAGGCCGAGGTCAATCTCGCGGCGGTTAATTACCACTTTGGCTCGAAAGACGCCTTGTTCGAATCGGTATTCATGCGCCGCTTTACGCCGCTGATATCGGCGTGTCTGTCCGAGCTGGATGCGGTAGAGAATAGCCCTGCGGCAAGTTCGATCGAGGCGGTGGTGATGACGTTTATCCGTCCTTGCCTTGCCTTGTCGCACGACCCGGCGCGTGGTGGCGCACTATTTGTGCGCTTGCTGTCGCGTGCGCTGGTGGAAAATCACCGCCTGCTGCGCGAGGCTTTGTCGCGTGAATACAGCGAGTTCGTCGAGCGTTATACCGCAGCATTTCGTCGCAGCTTGCCGGCGCTTGACGAGCAGGAGCTGTCATGGCGCATGCACTTTGCCTTCGGCCTAATGTTCAACGCGTTTGCCGGTAATGATGTGCTGAAAGTCTTTCGCAAGAGCCCGGTGGTGACGGCGCGAGACCCGGAAGCGATTGTTCAGCATTTGGTGCCGTTTGTGCTTGCCGGTCTGACCATGCCAGCGTCTGCTTGACATGGTTTTACACTAGGAAACCTGAATATGATTTACGCCATTGCTCTTGTCCTGCTGGTCGGTGTGCTTGCCTACTGGCGTGCACCGGTTCTTGCCTGGACGCTGGTCATCGCGGCTTGGCTCGCAGCAGCCCAGTTTGTGGGTGGCTGCTCGCTTGCTAATGGCTTATGGATTGCCTTTGCTGTTGTTGCGCTGATCCTGAACCTGCCGCCACTGCGCCGTATCGTCTTTACCGGGCCGGTCTTCAAGATTTTCAAGAAGATCACCCCGGCCATGAGCCAGACCGAGCAAGAGGCTATCAATGCCGGTACCGTATGGTGGGACAAGGATCTCTTTTCCGGCAAGCCTGACTGGAAAAGGCTGCTGGCCTTTCCTGATCCTAAGCTGTCGGCCGAAGAGCAGGCGTTTATCGATGGCCCGACA
>NZ_JBOFOO010000415.1:0-1629 GCF_051659485.1 Craterilacuibacter sp.
GCAGCCATCACGGCCACAATCGCCAAAATAGATAGCGTCACCATCATCTCGATCAGGGTAAAGCCATTTTTCATGGCGGGACTCCTGTGGGCCGGTAGGCAGGATCGCGGGAAGGTATACATTACCTGATTGTATATCCTTAACAGGCAAAATATTCACATGGCAAACACGGTGCTGTTAAAAAATAGGGTGAAACTGCAACACGGCTCATTCGCTACCCCCTTGCTACCCCCTTGCTAGCCGCAACAGCCGCCACCTGCCTCCCCCTTGACCCAGAACAAGTCGCACTCCATCCCATGCTGTTACCGTGGGCGGGTTTATGATTACGCTAGCCTCGCATGCCTAAGCTACCCGAACTGATCTGCCCCGCCGGCAGCCTGCCCGCGCTCAAGACTGCCATCGACCATGGTGCCGATGCGGTGTATATGGGCCTCAAGAACGAGACTAATGCCCGCAATTTTGCCGGACTGAATTTCGACGAAAAATCCGCCACCGCCGGTATCCGCTATGCACACGACAAGGGGCGCAAGGTGCTGATGGCGATCAATACCTTTGCCCAGGGGGTCGATATCTCGCGCTGGCAGCGCGCCGTCGATCAGGCGGCCGATCTGGGAGTCGATGCGGTGATTCTGGCGGATCTGGGGCTGATGGATTACGCCAGCCGCCGCCACCCGAACCTGCGCCTGCATATGTCGGTGCAAAGCTCGGCCACCAATTACGAGGCGGTGAACCTCGCGCACGAGCTGTTCGGCGTGCAGCGGGCGGTGCTGCCACGGGTGCTGACGCTGGATCAGGTCGGCCATGTGATCCGCAATACCAAGGTGGAAATCGAGGTATTCGGTTTCGGCAGCCTGTGCGTGATGGTGGAGGGGCGCTGCCTGCTGTCCAGCTACGCCACCGGCGAGTCGCCCAATACCCACGGCGTGTGTTCGCCGGCCAAGTTCGTGCGCTGGGAACAGCAGGGCGATGCCACCCGCGCCACCCTGAACGGCATCATGATCGACCAGTACGGCAAGGACGAGCCGGCCGGCTACCCCACGCTGTGCAAGGGCCGCTTCGAGGTGCAGGGCGATACCTATTACGCGCTGGAAGAGCCGACCAGCCTCAATGTGCTGGAAATGCTGCCGCAAATCATCGACATCGGCGTGGCCGCGATCAAGGTCGAAGGCCGTCAGCGCAGCCCGGCTTATGTGGCGCAGGTCACCAAGACGCTGCGCGAAGCACTGGATGCCGCTGGGCGCGAGATGCAGCGCTTTTCGGTCAAGCCGGCGTGGCAAGCGGCACTGGCCAAACTCGCAGAGGGCCAGCAGCAGACGCTGGGCGCTTACAACCGGCCATGGAAATAAGGCCGGGCCGGCCGCTACCGAATACTCCGATACGCACTCTTATGACCCCACTTAATCTCAAGCTGACTCTGGGCCCCATCCTTTTTTTCTGGCCCCGCGATACGGTTTTCAATTTTTACCAGCAGGCGGCAGACTGGCCGCTGGATACCCTTTATCTGGGCGAAGCGGTGTGCTCGCGCCGCCAGCAACTGCGCAGCAGCGACTGGATTACGCTGGCGCACCAGCTGGCCGATGCCGGCAAGGATGTGGTGCTAAGCTGCCAGGCGCTGCTGGAAAGCGAATC
>NZ_JBOFOO010000416.1:0-4083 GCF_051659485.1 Craterilacuibacter sp.
GCAGGCTTGGCCAGCCCCAGCGGCTCGGCCTTGGCTGCATCGTACTGCGCCGTAGAGATGTGCCCCAGTTCGTGCATGCGGCGCAATACATAGAGCTGGCGCAGACGGGCGCGCTCGGGATTAGCAATCGGGTTATACGACGACGGCGCCTTGGGCAGGCCTGCCAGCATGGCAAATTGCGCCACACTCAGCTCGTTCAAAGGCTTGCCGAAATACGCTTGCGAAGCGGCAGAGAAGCCGTAGGCACGCTGTCCCAGATAGATCTGATTGAGGTACAACTCGAGAATCTGGTCTTTGGTCAGCGTGTGCTCGATCTTGAAAGCCAGCAGTGCTTCATTAAACTTCCGGCTAAAAGTCTTTTCACTTGATAGAAAGAAGTTTTTGGCTACTTGCATGGTAATCGTGCTTGCACCGGATCGAGTATGCCCAGATACTATATTTCCTAGCGCAGCTCTAAGAACACCGACATAATCTACACCACCATGCTGGTAAAAACGCTCGTCTTCTGCCGACAGCAGAGCTTGGCGCATCAGCGGTGGTACATCATGAATGCGGGAGAATGACCGGCGCTCTTCACCGAATTCGCCGATCAGTGCGCCGTCAGCAGCATAGACGCGCAACGGAATCTTGGGACGATAATCGGTGAGGATATCCAGATCGGGCAAACGCGGCCAGGTAATAAGAACGGCAACAGCCAGCACGCCAACGGCCAGCGTCGCGATACCGATCATGGAACCCAGGACAATCTTCAGAATTCGCAGCAACATAATGTTCGAAAAAAAAAATCGAATGCTGATTATACCGTTTTACCCGGAGCTACTGGCAAAGTTCCACATAACTGATAATTGATAATTAAAAGGGAGGCGGGTGATTCCTGCTGCAGGCAGCAGAAATCCCTGATCAAGATATGCTGGGTGGCAAACTGGAATTACCCAAGTCCTTGGGCAGCCTGTTCGCAGGCCGAGGTCAGGCATCAGCCAGCCTGATCGGGCTGGACATCAGCACAACCGCGATCAAAATGGTCGAAATCGGGCGGGTGGGTAAACATTTCCAACTGGAACGCTACCTCATCGAGCCCCTGCCCAAAGATGCAGTGAGCGAAGGCAATATTGTCGATATCGATGCCGTGGCCGAGGTGCTGCGTCGTGCCCGCGCCCGACTGGGCAGCCACTGCAACCGCGTCGCCATGGCACTGCCGACCACCATGGCGATCTACAAGAAAATTCTGGTTCCTGCCGGGCACAATAAGGAAGACCTGGAGTTTCAGGTAGAAAATGAAGCCAGCCAGTACATTCCCTTTCCGCTAGACGAAGTGAATCTGGACTTTCAGGTCTTGGGTCCCTCGGTGACTCAGGCCGATGACCTTGAGGTCATGATTTGCGCCTCGCGCAAGGAAAAAGTCGAAGAGCGTCTGGCGATCGCCGAAATGGCCGGTCTCAAGGCCCAGATCATGGATGTCGAGGCCTTTGCCATGCTGACGGCGTTCGAGCTGTTGCAACAGCAGCTACCCGACCAAGGCTTCAACCAGACCTTTGCCCTGTTCGACATCGGCGCCACCAAGATCCACTGCTCGGTCATCCGCAACGGCCAGCAACTGTATTACCGCGAACAGGCTTTCGGCGGTACCCAGCTGACACGGGAAATACAGCGCCGTTACACCATGAGCAACGAAGAGGCCGAAAAGGGCAAGCGCAGCATGATGCTGCCCGAGGGCTACGAGTCCGAGTTGCTACAACCCTTTGTCGACTCGCTGTCACAGGAAATCCAGCGCGCACTGCAGTTTTTCTACACCACGGTCAGTGTGTCGCAATACCTCAGGGTCGACTACATCCTGCTCGCCGGCGGCAGCAGCATGCTGTCCGGCCTCGATGACGCTGTTGCCCTGCGCACCCAGATCAGCACCATGATCGCCAATCCATTTACCACCATGACGCAAGCGCCCGGCATTCCGCTCAAGGATCTGCTGCTGGATGCCCCTGCCCTGCTTGTTGCCTGTGGTCTTGCGCTAAGGAAATTCGACTGATGATACGCATCAACCTGCTCCCTTACCGGGAAATGCGGCGCGCGGATCACAGGCACCGCTTCCAGAACCTGCTGGCACTCGCCATCGCTGCCAGCGCCTTATTGCTTGGTGCCGGCTATTTTTTGCAAAGCCATACGCTGGACACGCAACTGGAACGTAACCAGCGCCTGGATACAGCCATCGCCGAGTTGACCGTCAAGCTGGGAAAAATAGACTCGCTGCGCCAACAACGCGCGGCGCTGCTGGCGCGCAAGGAGCAGGCCGAAAGGCTTCAAGGCGAGCGGACACAATCGGTACTGCTGTTTGACGATTTGGTACGTTTCATGCCTGAAGGCGTGTATTTGAAAGACTTCAAGCAAACCGGCAACACCATCGCCCTGTCCGGCTATGCCTTGTCCGGCGCCCGCGTGTCCAATTATATGGGCAGCCTGTCCAGCTCGCGCCTGTTCGTCAACCCGGTACTGATCGAGGTAAAAGCCGCCAGTCTGGGCAATCTGCGCGCCAGCGAATTCAGCTTGAACATGAGCCTGCAGCAGGGCCGCCAAGAACCCGCCCAGACAGGAGCGCCACAGTGAATATCAATCTGGACGAACTGCGTAATCTGGACTTCAAGGAAGTACCCAACTGGCCACTGCGCTCGCAGCTGATCACGCTGGGGGTGATGGCGCTGTTTTTATTGCTGGCCGGCTATTTTGTCGCATTAAGCCCGCAGCGGGACGAGATTGCCGCCGCCGAGGCACGCGAAAGCGAACTCAAGACCACCTATATCGACAAACGCCGCCAGCTCGCCAACCTCGAAGCACTGCAGGAGCAGCTCAAGCAAATCGAGAAAAGCTTCGGCGGCCTGATCCGCCAATTACCGACCAAGGCCGAAATGGCATCGGTACTGGCCGAGATCAACCAGGCCGGCGTAGGCCGCGGCCTGCAGTTCGAACTATTCCGCCCGGGGCAGGAAATTAAAGGCACCGAACTTGCCGAACTGCCGATCGAGATCCGTCTGACCGGTAGCTACAACGATCTGGCGGCCTTTGTGCTGGATGTTTCCAAGATGTCGCGCATCGTCACCATCGGTGATATTTCGCTGGCACCAACTGCCGGCAAGGATGGACGCTTGACGCTGCAAACAACAGCCAAGACCTACCGCACGCTGGAGCCGGAGGAACGTAATGCGGCACTGGCCCAGGCACAGGGGAAAAAGCAACCATGAAAAACAGCCTTCCCCTCCTATTGCTGACCCTGCTATTGGCAGCCTGCGGCTCGGGTCAGGATGATCTTGATCTCTGGATGCAGCAGCAAGGCCAAGGATTGGCCGGCAAGGTCGAACCCATTCCGCAACTGGGCTCCGCAGCAACGGTCGACTACACCGGCTTTGGCCTGCTATCGCCATTTGATGCGGCACGCCTGAAAGTCGCCGGCAGCCAGAACAGCGCCAATGCCCCCGACCTCAAGCGCCCTCGTGATCCGCTGGAAAACCACAATATTGAATCGCTGAAAATGGTCGGTAGCATCCAGATCAAGGGCGTACGCCGGGGGCTGATCCAGACGCCGGACGGCATGGTCTACCCGGTCAGGGCGGGCAGCTTTATCGGCACCAATTTCGGTGTGGTCGCTTCGGTACTGGATACAGAAATCAAGCTGACCGAAACCGTTGAAGACGCCAACGGCGACTGGGTCAAACGCGAAACCAATATCCTGCTGGCAGATGAACAAGGGCAAAAGAAATGAATAAAACAACGCAACTGACGACGCTGGCCAGCAGCCTGCTGGTGGCCTCGCACTTTGCATGGGCTGCCGGCAACAGCATTACCCAGATCGAACTCCTGCGCAGCAATGGCGACCAGCAGGTGCTGGCGATCACACTGGCCAAGCCCGCGGCTTTACCCAAGAGCTTTTCACTCTCCAGTCCGCCACGCATCGCATTCGATTTCAGCGACACCGGCAGCGCGCTGCCACAGCCACAGGTCGCCCTGCCAGGCCCCTTGCTCAATAACGCGACTGTCGTTGCCGCCGGCGATCGCAGCCGCATCGTGCTCTCGCTAGCCAAGGCCAGCGCTTATCAG
>NZ_JBOFOO010000417.1:0-8351 GCF_051659485.1 Craterilacuibacter sp.
CAAGGCTGTCGCTTCGGTGGCGACACGAGCCAGTACGGCAACATCTTCCGGCGCATCCAGTACATCGGCGATCAGATTGGCCACGATCACAGCCTCGGCTTCCTTGAAGCCGCGGGTGGTGATGGCCGGCGAACCGATACGAATACCCGAAGTCACGAACGGGCTTTCCGGATCATTCGGGATCGAGTTCTTGTTGACGGTGATATGTGCCTTGCCCAGCGCGGCATCAGCCGCCTTGCCGGTGAGGCCCTTGGCGCGCAGGTCAACCAGGAAGACATGGCTTTCGGTACGGCCGGACACGATGCGCAGGCCGCGCTCAGTCAGGGTACGAGCCATCGCATCGGCATTCTTCAGCACCTGCTCCTGATAGGCTTTGAATTCGGGCAGCAATGCTTCCTTGAACGCGATCGCCTTGCCGGCGATCACATGCATCAGCGGGCCGCCCTGCAACGTTGGGAACACCGAGGAGTTCAGGCTTTTCTCGTATTCGGCCTTGGCCAAAATGATGCCGCCACGCGGGCCGCGCAGCGTTTTGTGGGTGGTCGAAGTCACGAAATCGGCGTGCGGTACCGGGTTAGGGTAGACACCGGCTGCGATCAGGCCGGCATAGTGCGCCATATCGACCATGAAGTAGGCGCCGCATTTCTTGGCGATCTGGCCCATGCGCTCGAAATCGAAACGCAAGGCAAAAGCTGAGGCACCACCGATGATCAGCTTGGGCTTGGTTTCCATCGCTACGCGCTCCATATCGTCGTAATCGATCTCTTCGTTTTCATTGAGACCGTAAGCAACAATATTGAACATCTTGCCCGACAGGTTGGCAGGAGAGCCGTGGGTCAGATGGCCGCCATGACCGAGGTTCATCCCCATGATGGTATCGCCCGGCTTCAGGATGGAGAAATACACCGCCTGATTGGCTTGTGAACCTGAGTGGGGCTGCACGTTGGCGTATTCGGCACCGAACAGCTCCTTGACGCGATCAATGGCCAATTGCTCGACCACATCCACGTGTTCGCAACCACCATAAAAACGCTTGCCCGGATAACCTTCGGCGTATTTATTGGTCAGCTGGGAGCCTTGTGCTTCCATGACGGCGGGACTGGTGTAGTTCTCCGACGCAATCAGCTCGATATGGTCTTCCTGACGCTGGCACTCGGCTTCAATGGCAGCGGAAAGTTCGGGGTCAAACTGGGCAATCGACTGGTCAGCAGCAAACATCTTCGACTCTTCCAAATCAAGGGGTCAGTAACGAAAAGGCATTTTACATCATTTGTGCAATGCACACGGCAAGGGCTTGCCCCCTGCCGCGGAAATCATGCCTCAATGCCAGACGCAGGCACCCAGATTGGCGGCATGCAAAAACAGGCGTTCGCCCGCTTCTTCCTCCGGCATCAGCGTCGCCGGCACCCGCACATCCTGCACCTGGCACTCGGCCATCAGTTCGCGCACCATCGCTTCAATGGCGGGAACAGAATCCAGCGGAGACAGCGCCCAGACAAAGCCTTCATCTGCGCCCTCACCCGATTCGGCCGACAGGGTAAAACGCAACTCGCCGCCCACATGCGCGGCCAGCACCGCCACCGGGGTCAGTGATTTATCACGCAAGCGACGGATCTGGCTGCTGGCAAAAGCCTGCAGCGCCACTTCATGCCGTGCTTTACCGCCTTCGACCATGGCCTGCATCAAGGCTTGCGGCGGACGGGCAATCGGAAACAGGGTCACGCCCTGGCTCTTGAGCTGTTCACCCAGAAATTTCATCACCGGCAAACCCCAGCTCCCTACCGCACCACCCAGCCTGATTGGCGCCGGACGCCCCTCTTCCTGCATCGCCACACCCAGCAGATAACGCAGAAAGACACCATCTTTGTGCACGGTAACGGCACGTCCTGCCAACGTTGCAGGCAATGCATCCAGCACCGTCGCCGCTTCACGCGTCGCACGATAAATATGGCCGGCCGAAATGGCCGAGACATCATCCGGATGCAGCAAAGCGCCCCCCAGCAATACCTCGGCACCGGGGGCAAATACGCCATGTTCACGCAGCAAGGCATTCAGCCCGGCGACATCGGCAATATCGGCAGGCAGGCAGGCTTCAGCATTACTGCCGGCGACCAGCACCAGCGGCACGGCAAACAATACCGCCTTGCGGCCTTCGCCCTGTTCGGCCGCCGCCCGCAGGGCAAGCCACAATTCGCGATAGGCTGCAGCAGACGGTACCATGGTGAGCGCCACAGACAGGGTCAGCATATCATCGCGCTGCAACATCTCCATCAAGGCCAGACGCAGAGAATCACGCCACAGATCCGCATCGGTGTCGTGAGCCGCATCAAGTGCGGACACGGCATGATGAATCAGGCGATTAGAGGCAAGCAAGGCAGGGTATTGGCGTGGATCGGGAAGCAGGCTGGGCGTAGCGGACATAGTGTCATTCAACGGCAATGTAAAACGGGTATTGTGGCATATAACGCATATACAGTATCTAGCCACCCGTCAGGCTTTCACTTACAAACATCAACACCATAAATAAAGCGACATTTTCTTACATCTTGATCTTTTTCGAACAATAATCATTGACAATAAAATAGCCTATGCTGATAATCATTCCTTGTTGAGATGCAGCAATGTTTCTTGATAGTTTCTCCTCTATTTCTCCTTTGTAGACTTGGCGCGAACCAACAGGTTCGCGCATTTTTTTGTCCGCGACACAGCCGGATTTGTTAAAACCGGCTGCACCCGGCACACTACATTAATCTGCCTACTCCTCCAGTTGCCGCGTCAAGACAGCCAAACTGCCATCATCATGCATGCTTTGCAGCGCACGATCCAGTAACGCCTGCAAGCCGGCTTCATCCAATGGCAGCACAATAGCGTACTCATCCAGCCCAAAGGCTGCGTCAAAACTCAACACTCCGGTGGTTGCATGACGCAGTTCCCGCAGCACATGCTCATCACCAAACAGGGCATCCACCTTGGCGGCAAGATAAGCCTGCAGCATTGCATCGGCATCCGCATATTCAAACACCCGGCCCGGCACAACACCCAAGCGCTGCAAATGATCCTCGGCACGGCTATTCTCCAGGACGCCGATGCGCATCAATTGCTGTATCGGCTGTGCAGACAATGCTTCTGCCCGCAGCAAACCCTGCCGCTCACTGTAATAAGCCTGGGTAAAACGGAAATTACGCCTGCGCGCAGGCGTGATGGCAACCGCCGAGATCACCACATCTAGCCGTCTTTGCGCCAGCGACTGCAATAAACGGCGCCACGGCAGATTGACAAACTCGACCTCGCGCCCGATACGCCGCCCCAACTCGCGCATCAACGCGATATCAAAGCCTACCGGCTGCCCGGATGCATCCAGCGACTCAAACGGCGCATAAGCTGCATTGATACCGACACGCAAAGGTCTGGCCTCTCCCCCGCCTAGCAACTTCCCCACCGGAGACTGCCGTTCATCGCAAGCTGCCAGGGCACTCGCCAACAAAGCCCCCAGCAAAGCACGCCGTCCAATATGTATTTGCCCCACACCACACCTTTTATTCAATTCATAAAAAAACGGGCCGCCAAGGCGACCCGTTATCGCTACAGGCCCAAGCCTTAGCGACGCTCGACCTGTGAGACATCGCGCACGGCACCTGTGTCGGCACTAGTAGTCATCGCGGCATAGGCACGCAAGGCGGGACTGACCACACGATTGCGATCCAGCGGCTTCCACGCCGCCGCACCCTTGGCATCCATCGCCTCACGGCGGCGCGCCATTTCATCATCAGCCACCATCAGTACAATACTGCGGGCCGGAATATCGATCACGATGCTATCGCCCTCCTCCACCAGACCGATGGCACCTCCTTCGGCAGCCTCGGGTGAAACATGGCCGATGGAGAGCCCGGAGGTGCCGCCGGAGAAGCGGCCGTCTGTCAGCAAGGCACAGGCCTTGCCCAAGCCCTTGGACTTGAGATAGCTGGTCGGATACAGCATTTCCTGCATCCCCGGCCCGCCTTTAGGGCCTTCGTAGCGGATCACCACCACGTCGCCTGCGACAATACGGTCAGCCAGAATGGCAGCCACCGCATCATCCTGACTCTCGAACAGACGTGCACGTCCGGTAAACTTCAAGATGGAGTCATCAACCCCGGCCGTCTTCACGATACAGCCACGCTCGGCGATATTACCGTACAGCACCGCAAGGCCACCGTCCTGCGAATAGGCATTCGCCTTGTCGCGTATGCAACCCGCAGCGCGATCCAGATCCAGCTCGGGATAGCGCATGCTCTGCGAGAAGGCGATGGTCGTCGGCACCCCGCCTGGCGCTGCGCGGTAAAAGTGGTGCGCTTCACTGTCCGGCCCGTTCACGCAAATATCCCATGCTGCCAGCGCGTCGGCCATGCTCTTGCTGTGAACAGTAGGCTGCTCGCGATGCAGAATACCGGCACGATCCAGCTCGGCCAAAATCGCCATCACGCCGCCGGCACGATGCACGTCTTCCATATGATACTTCTGCGTCGCCGGTGCCACTTTGGCCAAGCACGGCACCGCACGCGAGATACGGTCGATGTCGGCCATCTTGAAATCGACACCCGCTTCGCTGGCTGCCGCCAATAGGTGGAGCACGGTATTGGTCGAGCCGCCCATGGCCACATCCAGTGCCATCGCATTTTCGAATGCCGGCTTGGAGGCAATGCTGCGCGGCAATGCCGATGCATCATCCTGCTCGTAATAGCGGCGCGCCAGATCGACGATGGTGCGCCCGGCCTTGAGGAACAGCGCCTTACGGTCAGCGTGAGTGGCCAGCATCGAGCCGTTACCCGGCAAGGACAGGCCCAGTGCCTCGGTCAGGCAGTTCATCGAATTGGCGGTAAACATGCCAGAGCACGAACCACAGGTCGGGCATGCGCTGCGCTCGACCTTAGCCACGTCTTCATCGGAAATATTATCGTCGGCGGCTTCGACCATGGCATCGACCAGATCAAGCTTGCGGATGCCGCCATCCCACTGCACCTTGCCCGCTTCCATCGGCCCGCCGGACACGAATACCACCGGAATGTTCAGCCGCAACGCAGCCATCAGCATGCCCGGCGTAATCTTGTCGCAATTGGAGATGCACACCAACGCATCGGCACAGTGCGCATTAACCATATATTCTACCGAATCGGCGATCAGCTCGCGACTGGGCAGGCTGTATAGCATGCCGCTGTGCCCCATGGCGATGCCGTCGTCGACCGCGATGGTATTGAATTCTTTGGCTACCCCGCCGGCGCGCTCGATCTCGCGCGCCACCAGCTGTCCCATATTGTGCAAATGCACATGACCGGGCACGAATTGGGTAAACGAGTTGGCAATGGCGATGATGGGTTTTTCGAAATCATCATCCTTCATCCCGGTAGCACGCCACAGCGCGCGGGCACCGGCCATATTGTGGCCGGCGGTGGTGGTACGGGAACGGTATTGCGGCATGGTTTTTCCTTGAGCTTGTGATCAATATTGAACATCCCGCCTGCACGGCATCGTGCACCGGCACTGTCTTGCGTTGAGACAGCGCGCCACACTATGGATAAGCACGGCACGGAGGGATGCTTTTACGTATAATTTTGTCACTATCCTTTTACCCCATTCGCACACTACCTGACAAATGCTCATTCATCCGCAATTCGACCCGGTGGCCATCCATCTGGGGCCGCTCGCTATCCACTGGTACGGACTGATGTACCTGGTGGGATTTGTCTTTTTTATCTGGCTGGGTAATCTCCGCATCAAGGGCGGCCACACCTTCATGACCCAGAAATTGCTCGACGACCTGCTGATGTACGGCGTACTGGGGGTGATCGTAGGCGGGAGACTGGGCGAAGTACTGTTCTACCAGCCCGCTTACTACCTTGCTCACCCGGCCGAAATCCTGATGGTATGGCAAGGCGGCATGTCGTTTCACGGCGGCTTCCTTGGCGTACTTTTTGCCATGTGGCTATTTGCGCGCCGCCACGGCCATACCTTCTGGCAGATCACCGACTTCATCGCTCCACTGGTACCACTGGGGCTCGCCGCAGGGCGCATCGGCAACTTCATCAACGGCGAACTATGGGGGCGCGTCACCAGTGCCGGCACCCCCGGCGCCATGATCTTCCCGCAGGCGCGTGTCGAGGACATGCGCTGGGTCGAGCAGCACCCCGAACTGCTACAAACCTACCTGCAACTGGGAGGACTGCCACGCCACATGTCGCAGCTCTACCAGTTTGCGCTGGAAGGCCTCGCCCTGTTTCTTATCCTGTGGCTATATTCGGGCAAACCGCGTGCCCGCGGGTGTGTGTCGGCGGTATTCCTGATGGGCTACGGTGTTTTCCGTTTCTGTGCCGAATACTTCCGCACACCGGACGCCGGCATCTTTGGCCAGTCCTACAGCATCAGCATGGGGCAATGGTTGAGCCTGCCGATGATCATCATCGGTGCCGTCATTTTTGTCTGGGCCAGAAAACGCGACATGCACTAGCGTATCAAGCCATCGGATTCAATACCGCAGCTTGTTAAGCACAAAAAAGCCAGTCCCCGCGACTGGCTTTTTGCCGGACAATCCTCGCCCTTGTGCAGGCATCTGGCCTGAGTCAGGCCGGATCGCCACCGCACGCCTGCAGCCAAGGCAGCAGAGCGCCCTCGGGCATAGGCCGGGCAATGGCATAGCCTTGCAACAGCATCGGCCCCATACCCAACAGCGCGTCGCGGTGCGCAGGCGTCTCCACACCTTCGGCGATTAGTCCAAGACCAAACACGCGCGCCAGGCTGGCGATAGCCTCGACAATAGCTCTAGCGCCACGATCGGACAGCAACTTCAATACAAAGGAGCGATCGATTTTCAGGGTACTGACCGGCAACTGATGCAGATGACTGAGCGACGCATGACCAACCCCAAAGTCATCAATCGCCACCGCCACCCCCAGCGAGCGGCAGGCACGAATGACGCCGGCGGCACGATCCAGATCACCCAGCGCCGCGTTTTCCAGAATTTCCAGCGTAATCAATCCGGACAGAGCGCCCCCCTCTAAACATTCAGCCAGACGCAGGACAAAGCCCTCGGCCAGCAAGGTCGATGCATGCAGATTGACACTGATAGGCAAGGGCTGCCCGGCCGCAGCCAGACGCTGAGAGGCGGCCAGCGCCAACACCAGCACATGTTCGTCCAGTTCCGGCATCAGCCCGCTCTGGACCAAGGCCGGCAAAAAACTGTCCGGATAGCGCAAACTGCCGTCATGCTGGCGCCAGCGCAACAAGGCCTCGGCCGACACGGTCCGGCCCGAGGCATCGACTACAGGCTGAAAGTGAATTTCGAATTCGTCACCCGCCAGCGCCTGCCGGAAAGCCTGCCCATGCAAGGCCTCCGCATCAGAGGTCTTGAACAGACGGTGGCAGGCGCCGCCTGCATGCTTGGCCGCAAACATGGCCTCGTCGGCATGCCTTAGCAAATGCTCGGCATGCCCGTTATCGCCACGGGCATGCAACAAGATGCCCATACTTGCAGTTAGCCCCTGCCCCGGCAGCGCGCATGATGAAATGCATGACAGCAAGCCCGAGAGTGCAGCCTCCGCCTGATCCGACGGCAAGGCCGGCAGCAGAATGGCAAACTCGTCCCCACCCAGCCTTGCCACCACGGCATCCGCCCCGGCCTTTTGTTGCAAAGCGGCCGCAACCCGGCACAGCACCCGGTCACCGGTATCTTGGCCATATTCGCGGTTAATACCGGCAAAATCATCAAGGTCGATACAGCACAATGCCAGCACACTCTGCTGCTGCGGCGACACCGGCAAAGCCGCCTCTATGGCCTGCAGCAAGCGGCTACGGTTGGCCAGACCGGTCAGCGCATCCTGATAGGCAAGCTGCTCCAGCGTATAGAGCATGCGCTTGCGTTCGGTGATGTCTTCCTTGATGCCCAGATACTGAACAATATGCCCGTCCTCATCATGGATGGGCATGATCCGGGCATCCTCCCAGTAAGTGTCCCCGTTTTTCTTGCGATTCAAAAATTCGCCATGCCACGGCACGCCGGCACTCAGTTGCTGCCACATCGCGCGATACTCGGCATCCGTGGTGTGGCCGGTCTTAAGCAGGCGCGGATTACTGCCCACGACCTCGGCGGCGTCGTAGCCGGTCAGCGCACAAAAACGGGGATTGGCATAGCAGATCGTGCCGCGTGTATCGGTCAGTACGATGCTGACCGGACTTTGTACCAGAAGGCGCGTCAAGATCTGGTCGCGTCCGGCCAGAAAACCGCCCGGGACATCCTCACCGACTACAGGGGGCTTCATCTGACCAGGTTCAAGCATAGAAAGACACGCCAACAGTTTGTTTAAAAAAAAGATCATATAACA